>JANNAO010000266.1:0-7480 GCA_031384405.1 Verrucomicrobiota bacterium
CAGAACGCTCACGCTGGTTGCAGCGCAGTTCGCGTCGCACGTTGAAGATATTTTCCGTGGTCACAACTTCGGAAGGTACTCCGCCCACCGCCGGTCTGCTCATCACCAATCATCTCAGTTATCTCGACATTCTTGTTCTTGTGTCGCTGATGCCTGCGGTGTTCGTCGCCAAAAGCGAGGTGCGAAGCTGGCCAGTGTTCGGATGGTTCGCCAGTCTCGCGGGGACGTTGTTCGTCGTTCGCGCGAAGCGTAGCGATGTGTCCCGGATGAATGCCGAGATCGAACGCACGCTCAACGGCGGCGATGTGCTGGTGTTGTTCCCCGAAGGCACGAGTTGGAACGGGAGCGAAGTGTTGCCGTTCAAATCATCGTTGCTCGAACCCATCGTCGGCTCGAAACATCCACTGACAGTCGCGCACATCCGCTACACGCTGGCCGATGGCGACATGGCGAACGACATCTGTTACTGGGGCGACATGACGTTCTTTCCGCATCTGTTGAAGTTGATGACAAAGAAGCAGATCAAAGCGCGCGTCTGCTTTGCGCCCGTGCTGAATCTTGCGTCAGATCGGAAGGAACTGGCGCTCCAGCTTCATGCGGAGGTGGTGCGGTTGAGCAAGTGAACGGTTCTTCGCTATTTTCGGTGGAGCCACGAAATAAAAAAACGCGGGCTGTAATGCCTCCCTCTCCCCTTGGAGTCCGAGTTCAAACAGAAACAAAATAATTTTGTGTCGAGTGAGATAATTTTCTACGTTGCAACCAATCCTTCAATGAATCCAACCGCCAAAAAAGATTTCTCACGACCGATTGACATGCACGTCCACATCGTCGGCAACGGCACGGGCGGCACGGGTTGCTGGATCAATGTCACCGGATGGCATCGCCCGCTCGCCAAAATGATGTTGCGACATATCGGGCTGCCAAGCTCCGCGATGACGGGCGATCTCGACGGGCTTTACGTGGCAAGGTTGTTGGAATTGGTGCGCGGTTCGTCACTCGGCGCGGTGGTGATCCTAGCGCAGGACGATGTTCACGATGAAAACGGCAAGGTGATGCCCGGCGTGGGTTCGTTCTTTGTGCCGAACGATTACGTGTTGTCGCTTGCGAAGAAGCACCCGGAGTTTTTGCCCGCGATTTCAATTCATCCCGCGCGTCCTGATGCGATTGAAGAATTGAACCGCTGCCTGGACGCTGGCGCAGTGATGATGAAGTGCCTGCCGAATTGCCAGAACTTCAACTGCTCGGATAAACGGTTCACGAAATTCTGGGAACGCATGGCCGAAGCAAAACTTCCGCTGCTCGCTCACACCGGCGGTGAACACACATTGCCTGTGGTGCGACCCGATTACGCCGATCCGCGTCTGCTGACGTTGCCGTTGGAATGCGGCGTGACGGTGATCGCCGCACACAGCGCCACAAAGAGCGGACTGACTGACCCGGAGTATTTTCACATCTTCGCCGAGATGACCACACGTTTCCCGAATCTGTATGGTGATTCCAGCGCGTTCAATGTCCCCTTACGCGGGCGGCATGTGGACAAGTGTCTCAAAGAACCGCTCGCCTCGCGCATCCTGCACGGCAGCGATTTTCCCGTGCCGGTGAACGGGCTTTGGGCATGGCTGCGGGGGTTCATCAGTTGGAAAGATTATCGTGCCGCGCAGAACAATCCGAACATCATCGAACGAGATTATCAATTGAAGCGGGCGATGGCCTTCGCGCCTGAAAGTTTCACGAGAATCTCAAAGCTGCTTCGGTGGCCTTGACCTGAACAACGCTGATTTTGTCAGTTGTTAAAGACTCGTTCGGATCAGCGGAGCGGGCGGTGGATTTGGTGTTGGTTTCAAAAATACTATCGTCGCACCCCAGCCACCGAAATGTTCACTCGCGAGATGGAACTCCGCCACGTCAGGTTGCTTCTCCAGAATGGAGTGAACAGTCTGGCGCAGTTGCCCGATGCCTTTGCCGTGGATGATGCGCACGCGCAGAATCCCGCGCGCCCGACACTCCGCCAGATATTCCAACACGAGCGACTTCACTTCGCGCGGCTGAAACGTGTGCAAGTCCAGCACGCCATCAATCGGCAGTTGGATGGGTTCGTCGTCCACAAAGTCATTCAAGCACGAAGGCGATCCCTTATCCACGCAGATTCAGTTTTCCCGATTCTCGATCAAGTTTTTCAATTCCCACCATTGCCCCGCGTTGAGTAGTGTTGCGCCGGAATGAATCCCAACGAATCAGATCACGCATCACGCGCCACGCACCACGCTTCCCCTGCCTCGACACGCGGCTTCTGGTCGCTCTTCGTCGTGCAATTCCAAGGCGCGTTCAGCGACAACGTCTATCGCACGCTGGCCATGTTCCTGTTCGTGGGCATGACGCTGCCATTCTACAACGACACCTCGCGGCCTGTCCGCATGGCACTCGTCGGCGCATTGTTTGCGCTGCCGTTCATCCTGTTTTCAATGGCGGGCGGCTTTCTCGCAGACCGGTTCAGCAAACGCTCTGTCGCCATCGGAACAAAGATCGCTGAGATCGTCATCATGCTGCTTGCGACTGCGGCACTGTGGTGGAACGAACCGATCCTTCTTCTCGCCACAGTCTTTCTGATGGGCGCACAAAGCGCGTTCTTCGGCCCGACGAAATACGGCTTGCTCCCGGAGCTGTTGCCGGAGAAAAAACTTTCCTGGGGCAACGGCGTCATCGAACTCGGCACATTCCTCGCCATCGTCGCAGGCACGATTGGCGGCGGCTGGTTGTTCGAGGTGTTGACCGGCAGACAAGCCTGGGCAGGCGTGATCCTCGTCTCGTTAGCGGTGTTGGGAACGCTCTGGAGTTTTGGCATCACGCGAATTCCGGCGGCTGATTCCGGGAAGAAATTTCAGGCGAACACCTTCGCCGACTTCGGCAAACAACTCGGATTGATCCGCAAGGATCGCGTCTTGATGCTGGCAATCGTCGGCAACACCTACTTCTTTTTCCTCGGCGCGCTCATCCAGCAATACACGATCTATTCGTTCGGCAAAGACCTGCTCGGCCTCAGCGAAGGTCAGATCACGGCGTGGCTGATGTCAGCAGTCGCGCTCGGCATCGGTCTGGGCAGTTATGCGGCGGGCAGATTGTCCGGCAACAAAATCGAATACGGCCTCGTACCGCTCGGCTCCATCGGCATGACGCTCGCCGGTGGTTTTCTGGCTCTGGCAACTCCCACGGTTCAAGGCACGGTCATCGGCCTTGTGCTTTACGGATTCTTCTGCGGCTTCTTCATCGTGCCGGTGACGGCGTTGATCCAACACCGCCCCGACCGATCAGACAGAGGCGCGATCATCGCCGCCGGGAATCTGCTTTCGTTCGTGGGCATTTTCATCGCTGCCGGCGTGTTCGCGTTGTTCGCTGGAGTATTTCATTTCAATCCGCGACAGATTTTTCTCTTCACCACACTGATGACTGTCGGCGGAACGCTCTACGCGCTCTGGCTGCTGCCGGATGCGTTCCTGCGTTTCATCATGTGGATCGCCACGCACACGATCTATCGCATCAAGGTGCTGGGACGTGACAACATTCCTTCCAAGGGCGGCGCGTTGTTCGTCTGCAATCATCTCTCACTCGCCGACGCGGCGTTGCTGCAAGCTGCGGTGGAACGCCCCATCCGCTTCATCATGTTGAAGGCGATGTACGACAAACCGTTCATCGGAACTTGGGCAAAGCTCACTGGCGCGATTCCCATCTCGTCTGAACTCCGTCCGCGCGACATGATCAAATCTCTCCAAGCCGCGAGCGATGCGATCAGGAATGGCGAGGTCGTCTGCATTTTCGCTGAAGGTCAGATCACGCGCATCGGCCAGATGATGCCGTTCCGACGCGGCTTCGAGCGCATCATGAAAGACGTGGATGCGCCGATCATTCCTGTCGGTCTCGACGGCGTGTGGGGCAGCATCTTCAGTTTTTCGGATCACAAATTTCTTTGGAAATGGCCGCGTCGGTTTCCGTATCCGATCACCGTCAATTTCGGCAAAGCCATGCTGCCGACCGCAACGCCGTTCGAGGTGCGTGAGGCCGTGCAGGAACTTCTCGCCAAAGCCTGGGCGGAACGCAAAACCCGGATGCGCCCGCTGCACCACGCCTTTGTGGTCTCATCTCGCCGCCGCCCGCGCCGTTTCGCGATGGCTGATGCGACCACGCCGGCTGTCACATTCGGCGGCGCATTGACGCGAAGTATTTTACTCGCGCGGCGGCTGAAAAAAGTTTGGGCCGGACAGAAGATGGTCGGCTTGATGTTGCCGCCGAGCGTCGGCGGTGCGCTGGTGAACTGGGCCGCGCTGTTTTGCGGCAAGGTGCCGGTGAATTTGAATTACACGCTGTCCGAAGAATCCCTCGCCTCGTGCGCGAAGCAGTGCGAACTCAAAACCGTCCTCACCTCGCGCGCTTTCATCGAGAAGGTGAAACTCAAACTGCCGGGCGAAGTGGTGTTCATCGAAGATGTGATGGGCCGCGCTAGTGGGACAGGCGTCTCGCCTGTCCAGGCAGATGTCCAAAGCCAACCTACGCCCGGCACTGAAACGACCGCCTCACCGGACAGGCAAGATGCCTGTCCCACTACGAAGCCCTCTGTCTGGGAGAAACTCACCGCCCTGTTCATCGCACGCTGCTTGCCAGTCGCGTGGATTGACCGAGCAATCGGCAATCGCCAATCGGCAATCAACAATCCCCTAGACTCGCTGGCCACCGTGATCTTCTCCAGCGGCAGCACCGGCGAACCCAAGGGCGTCATGCTCTCGCACTACAACGTCGGCTCGAACCTCAATCAACTCGGCCAGACCTTCGCGTTCGGCGGCGCAGACAAAGTTCTCGGCGTGCTGCCGTTCTTCCACTCGTTCGGTTTCACCGGCACGCTCGCGTTGCCCGCCGTGCTCGGCATCGGCGTCGTTTATCACCCCAATCCGCTGGATGCGAAAACCATCGGCCCGCTCATCGCCGATCACGAAGTCACCTTCGTCCTCGCCACGCCGACGTTTCTGCAACTCTACATGCGCGGCTGTTCGCCCGAACAATTCGGCAGCGTACGCCTCGTGGCCGTGAGCGCGGAAAAATTATCCGACCGTCTCGCTGCTGCGTTCGAGGAACAATTTGGCATCCGCCCGTTCGAGGCTTACGGCTGCACCGAATGTTCGCCCGCCGTGACGGTCAACACGCACGACTTCCGCGCCGCCGGTTTCCGCCAGGTCGGTGCGAAGCGCGGCAAGATCGGTCATCCGTTGCCCGGCATCTGTGTGCGGATTGTTGATCCGGCCAATCCCGATCCGAACGCGCCGCTGCCGCTTGGTCAAAGCGGTTTGCTGCTCGTGCGCGGTCCGAACGTGATGCTGGGTTATCTCGGCAAACCGGAGAAAACTGCGGAGGTGTTGGTGGCGGCGGGCATCTTGCCTGCCGTGGAGCCGGGCTTCCAGCCCGGCGGAAAAGGTGTAGCTAGCACAGAGATTACAGGAAATTCGGAAGCCGCAGCAGGAGCGATCCTGAGTCCGGGCGGCAAGATGCCGCCCTCTACGTCAGGCAAGATGCCTGACGCTACACAACATTGGTATATCACCGGCGACATCGCCGCGCTCGATGAAGACGGTTTCATCCAGATCACGGATCGCCTCAGCCGCTTCAGCAAGATCGGCGGCGAGATGGTGCCGCACATTAAAGTTGAAGAGAAGCTGCACGAACTTGCCAGCACGACGGAACAAACATTCGTCGTCACCAGTGTCGCGGATGAAAAGAAAGGCGAGCGTCTGATCGTGTTGCACAAACTTGCGGATGACAAACTTCAACCCGTGCTGGAAAAACTCACGGCGAGCGATCTGCCGAATCTGTGGAAACCCAAGGCGGATTCCTTCGTGCGGCTTGAAGCCTTCCCCATGCTCGGCACGGGCAAACTGGATTTGCGGAAGGTGAAAGAACTCGCGCAGAAAAGTTCGGTGGCGGAAGCTCAGAATTAAATCCGAAAGGGAAATTAAAACCGCAGATAGGTTCTTCGCTGCCTTCGGTAGAGCCGAGCGACCGTAACCCCCAATAATGCAAGGGTCGGACTTGCGGACTCCCTCTCCCCATCGGATGGGGAGAGGGGCGAAACCGTGAAAGCAAATCCAGCCAACGAGCTTTGCCGGGCCGCATTGAACTCTTGAACCCAAGGGAACATTCAACAACCAACATTCAACTCTGAACATCCAAGGGCGGTGTTCTGCCTATCCTTGGGCGTTGGGCGTTGAATGTTGGTTGTTGAATGTTTCGGTGGGTTTCGCCGCTGAACTTTTCCATTGCAGCGGGAACGCGCGCGGCGTTAAGTTCACCTCAACAAGAACCCCAACAATCAAACAACAAATCTGACCTATGTATTTCGGCGTTGATTATCATCCTGAACAGTGGGTCTTCCCTTACGCGGGAACATCCGAACACCCCGAAGCCCAATGGCAACTCGATGCAGAACTCATGGTGCAAGCCGGGTTCAACGTCGTCCGCATCGCGGAATTCTCTTGGAGCTTGTGCGAGCCGGACGATGGTAAATTCGATTTCTCGTGGTTGCGTCGAGTGATGGATGTGATGGGCAAGGCGGGTTTGCAGGTGGTTCTCGCCACTCCCACCGCCGCCCCGCCGCTGTGGCTCGCGAAGAAACATCCTGAGATTTTGCCCATTGATGAGCGCGGGCTGTTGAAGCACGAAGGTACGCGCCGCGCGGTTTGTTTGAACAGCGATGCGTATTGGAATCATTCCAAGCGCGTCGTCGAAGCGATGGCCAAGGCGCTCGGCGATCATCCGCAATTGATCGCGTGGCAGATTGATAACGGCATCGGCAGCCACTTCACGGAGGCGTCGTTCAACGAAGGGTCGCGTCTCGAATGGCAGAACTGGCTCAAGTTGAAATACAAGTCCGTGCAGAATCTTAACGACAAGCTCGGCCTGCGGCATTGGGGTCAAACCGTCACGGATTGGAGCCATGTTCCCATGCCGATGGCCGCACCGACTCAGCACAACCCCGCGCTCGTCGTGGATTGGTGCCGGTTTTGCAGCGACACCATCGTGGCGTTCGTGCGGATGCAGGCGGACATCTTGCGTGAAGCGACGCCGAACGCGCCTGTCACCACGAATCTTCGCGCGCTGCGGCATCGTTTCGATCATTTCGATCTCGCGGACGTGATTGATTTCGTTTCCATCGAGAGCACCTCGGCCATCAAGCCCAAGTCCGCCGACCTGGCGTGCGAGATTGATATGCTGCGCTCGCTGAAAAAGACGGATATCCGCACGCCGGACGGTGACGACGGCTTCTGGGTGATGGAGCAAAAGGCTGGAAACGTTTCCTGGCAGGAAGTGAACTCCATCATCCGTCCGGGGCAGTTGCGGTTGTTCACGTATCAACTCTTCTCGCGCGGCGCGTCGGCGGTGTTGTTCTTCCGCTGGCGACAACCACGCATCGGCTCGGAGAAATTCCACGGCGCAGTCATGC
>JANNAO010000295.1:0-2187 GCA_031384405.1 Verrucomicrobiota bacterium
CAATCGAAGGAAAGGCTCGCGAGGACGCTCGCCCCACCACGCTTCCCCTAGAAGTTTTCGTCCACGGCGCGCTCTGCGTGGCTTACTCCGGCCAATGCCTCACCAGTGAATCACTCGGCGGACGCTCCGCCAATCGCGGCGAATGCGCGCAGGCGTGTCGGATGCCGTATGATTTAATCTCCGACGGCAAACAAGTTCCGCTCGGTGACAAACGCTATCTCCTTAGCCCGCAAGATTTGTCGGGGTTGGAAGTCTTGCCCGAACTCGTGCGCGCCGGAGTTTCATCGCTCAAGATCGAAGGCCGCCTCAAGCAGCCGGAATACGTGGCGAACATCACGCGGGTTTATCGGCAGGCACTGGACAAACTTGTCGAGAGTCGAGAGTCGAGAGTCGAAGGCCAGAGGATTTCCGTGTCAGGCTCTCGACCCTCGACCCTCGACCCTCGACGTTATGACTTGGAGATGTCCTTCTCGCGCGGGCTGTTCACCGGCTGGTTCGGCGGGATTGATAATCAAAGTTTGGTTCACGCACGGTTCGGAAAAAAACGCGGTGTGTTCCTTGGTGAAGTCACTCGTGTCGCGGATGAATCCGTCGCGCTCAAACTTGTCAGTCCGCTGAAACCCGGCGATGGCGTGGTGTTCGATGCGGGCACGCCCGATCAGAACGAGGAAGGCGGGCGCGTTTATCAGGTCACACCGCGCGGCGGGGAAACGTGGTTGGGCTTCGGCTACGGTGATGTGAATTTCCGCCGTATCAAGGTTGGCGACAAACTTTGGAAGACGAACGATCCCGAACTCGACAAACGTTTGCGCCAGAGTTTTGAGGGCGACAAGATTCGCTTCCAACGTCCGCTGCATCTGGAGGTTCACGGATTGGTTGGCAAACCGTTCACGCTGATCGCGCGTGATGAAGAAGGGCATGTGGCAAAGCTCGAATCCACTTTGCCTCTGGTTCAGGCCGAGAAACAGCCGCTGACCACTGAACGCCTGCGCGAGCAACTCGGTCGCCTCGGCGGAACGCCGTTCAAGTTGGGTGAGTTGAAGAATCATCTGGCTGGTGAAGTGATGCTGCCCGTGAGCGAACTGAACCGCCTGCGCCGTGAAGCCGCAGCCGAGTTGGAACAACAACGCGCCACGCCGAAGCGGTGGCAACTCAATCCTGGTAGCAGCCGACGTGAGTCGGGTCTTGGTCTCCCTCAACCCTCAACCCTCAACCCTCAACTATTTGATCAGAGCCGACTCACGTCGGCTGCTACGCCTGAATTGATCGTCCTCGTCCGCAACCTCGCGCAACTCGACGCGGCGTTGCAGTGCGGCATCCAGACGATCTACTGCGAGTTTGAAGATCCGAAAAAATATCGCGAAGCCGTCACGACCTTTCACACCGCACGCGGTTGTTCCGTCTATCAACCATCAACTCTCAACCATCAACCCGGCATCTTCGTCGCCCCTCCACGCATCTTCAAATCCGGCGAGGAATGGCAACTCGAACAAGTTCGCTCGTGCAATGCTGACGGTTATCTCGTCCGCAACTACGAGCACTTGAAGTTTTTTGCAAAGGATCGTCGCGTCGGAGATTTCTCGCTCAACATCGCGAACCATCTCACGGCGGATTATTTCAAGAACAAGTTCGGGCTCGAACGCGTGACGGCCAGCTACGATCTGAACGTGCAGCAGTTGGAAGCGTTACTCACCGGCACGCCACCCGAGTGGTTCGAGATCACGATCCATCAGCACATGCCGATGTTTCACATGGAGCATTGCGTGTTCTGCGCGTTTCTATCGAAGGGCAAGGACTACCGCGATTGCGGTCGCCCGTGCGACACACACGACGTGCGCCTCCGTGACCGCACGGGCGCGCAACATCCGCTCAAGGCCGACGTGGGTTGTCGCAACACGGTGTTCAACTCGCAGGCGCAGACCGGCGCGGAGTTTGTGGAACGGTTGTTGGCCTTGGGCGTTCGGAATTTCCGCATCGAGTTCCTGAACGAAACTCCAACAGAAGTCACGCAGACGATCACGAAGTATCGGCAGTTGTTGCGCGGTGAAATCACCGGCGCACAACTCTGGCGTGAATTGAAACTCTTCAATCAACTCGGCGTCACGCGCGGCCAGATGGCGGGGTGAAGCAAACCCACACCAATACCGCCGCCTGCTCCGCCTCCTTCACCGAAATGTAACCGCGAAA
>JANNAO010000310.1:0-3897 GCA_031384405.1 Verrucomicrobiota bacterium
CGCCGCTACAACACGCTCGCCCGCGTCGTTCTGCATACTCACTTCGCCTCTCCATCCGCCTCCGGCTGCCACCACTTATCCAACTTCTTCGTCAACTCCTTCACTCGCTTCGGCTGCGCGGCGGACAACTCATTCTTCTCCCACGGATCGTTCTGCAAATCGTAAAGCTCCGGCTTCGCATTCGGACGATTGCGCGGGTCGGGAACGATCAATTTCCACCAGCCGTCAATCATCCAGCGATTTTCCAGACTGCGCGTCGGGTGATCCACGTCGGCGATGTTGTGAGCATAGACCTCTCCGAAGATTTTGCTGCGCTTGGAGACTTCGCGCTCGTCCGCGAGATTGATGCCGGGCAATTTCTTCGGCGCGTCTGTCTTGAGGAGCGCGGCGAGCGTCGGCCACAAGTCCACGTTGCTCGCGAGATGTTCCGTGTCCATGCGCGGTTTCAATTTCGCCGGCCACGAAATCATGATCGGCGTGCGCACGCCGCCTTCGTAGGGCGATTGCTTCGAGCGCGGGGCAAACATGTTCGCCTGATCGGGCTTTTGAATCCATCCGTTGTCGCAGGTGTAGACGATGATGGTGTTTTCGCGCAGCCCTTTTTGATCGAGATGATCCAACAGTTCGCCGCAGGTGCGATCAAACCATTCCACGCACGCCCAGTAGCGCGCGACCGGCTCGCTCGGCGCGAGCTTGAGATATTTTTGCAGCAACTCATCCGGCGGCGTGTGCGGCGTGTGCGGCAACATCGGCGCATACCAGACGACGAACGGCTTGTCGCCCGCTCCGGCGATAAAGTCTTTGATCGGCTGCAAACCCTCGCGGCCAATCTCCAGTCCTTTGCCGCCGTGACGTTCGCCTTTGCCTGTGCCCGCCGTCATCGCGTGAGTGAAGCCTGCCGTCTTCACCGGATCGCCCTCCCACCATTTGCCCGTTTGCAACGCCACATAACCGCGCGCCGTCAGATCGCGCACGAGATTGGGTTGCTTCGCGAAGTTGTTGACGATGCTTTCGTAGTAGCGTTCGTATTTCGGATTACCACGACCCACCTGCGCGTTCGCGCCCTTATCCGGCAACGCGGGATCGTTGCCCGTCACGCCGTGTTGATGCGGGTAAAGCCCCGTGATCATCGTGGCGAGCGACGGCCGACACAGCGGCACGGGCGTGTAGCCACGCTGAAACGTGAGCGATTCGGCCGCCAGCTTGTCCAGGCGCGGCGTGGCAATCTGCTTGTGCCCAATGAAGCCGTAATCGCCCCACGCCTGATCGTCCGAGATAATGAAGACGATGTTGGGACGCGCGGTTTTTTCCGCCGCGTGAGCTGGCGAGAAGTCAGCCAGCAACGTGGCGATGAACAATAGTCTGAGTAGTTTCATGAGATTTTTAATCTCGGGTCAATGGAGTTAAGGTCGCGCGTTCAGCAGAATACTTTTCCCACAGCGCGTCGAGGCGGGAAGCAATTTCAGTTTGGTTGCCAACAATCAGCCAGTAGCGAAAACGATACTCGGACGTCGCGCCAAGACTCACGCGATCCAGTGGCGCGACGTGCATACACGGCCCGGCGGCGGGATCGTCAGTGATGGGACTGCCATGCGGACCGAAGTTCCAGGTCTCGATGGAAGCGGGGCTGAACACGGCAATGCCCTGACCCTCCGCGTTGAAGAAGGCCATCGCCTTGCGCGGCGGCGCGACCTTGCCCCACGGCGGGCCGGGCGGCTGGGATTCTGCGCGCCACTTGCCATCGCCGAGATAGGATTTTGCGTCGCTGAAATTCCGGGTGAAGTAGCACGCGGGAATTTCCTGGGCGCGCGGCACGGCTTCGCCCCAACGATCTTCCGCCGCACGTTGCGAAATAAATTCACAGCGCACCACGACGACATTGCTCATCGCTGGCTCGAAGCCCGTCCACTGCCGCATGAGAGCGGCGGCGTCCTCGTTCGGCATGTCCCAAAGCTTGGGAATAGTTTCACCGTAGAGCGTGTGGTTTGTCTGGCGTTCCATGACGTTGACGCGCGCCCAAGACGAAACGCCGCCGCCTTGGATCGGATTCCACGTCCACGGACTCCACGCCTGGCTCTGGCCGTCCGCAGTGCGGTCCAGTTTTTTTCCGGCGTAGTAAGATTGCTGAATGAGCCGACCAGGATCGGAATGGTTCACAATATTTTTCGGATATGCCGCCGAAGAAATCCAGGTGATGACCGCGCCCTTGGAATCATCAATGCCGACTTTGACCGTGCTGTTGTCGAGGGAAAGCAATTCAGCGCGGGCGGGGAGATTCAAATTCAAACAGACGAGCAACACCAACGTCATGTGATTGAGCAAAGCAAAACCCGGCAGACAATGATTCCGCGAGGTTGAGTTCATATCGGCATGGTAGGAAAATCTGGGCTGCGAAGAAATCCCGCAAATGCGGTTGCAACTGTAGCAGCAGGCGGCGAGACGCCCGTCGCTACGGCTTCCCCATGCGCCACAAGTGCGACTCGGAGCGGATGATCAGCGCGTTGTCCACGACGGCCGGCGACGCCAGCGTGCGCTCGGCAAGATTGTTGGTGGCGAGCAGTTCAAAAGTTTTTCCCGCCTTCAATACGTAGCCAGTGCCGGTTTCGTTTTGAAAATAGATTTTGCCTTCGCTCACAACGGGCGATGCCGAGAAATCTCCGCCGAGCCGCTCGTTCCAATGAACGTCGCCGGTGCGCGCGTTCAGACACGTCGCCACGCCGCCGTCGGGCTTGATGGCGAGAAGGGACGCGGTGTTGAAGCCGGTGCAGATGAACACCAGCCCGTGCGCGAAGACAGGGCGCGGCACGACGGAGAATCCTTCGCCGTAATTCACACGCCACAATTCGCGTCCGTCGCCGGGATGATACGCCCCGACAAAACCGCTGCCCGCGCTGATGATCTGACGTTCGCCGCCGACCTCGATGGTAAGCGGCGTGCTAAATGAAAACCGATTCTTCACACGACTCACGCGCGGAGTTTTCCACAGCACGTCGCCGGTCTTGCGATTCAGCGCGACGACGAACGGATCGGTTGAACCATCACAACTCAGCACCAGCGAATCGCCCACCAGTTCCGGCGAACCGCCATTGCCGTGGAACGGGGAATACTTCAACGACGTTTGTCGCCACACGACGCGACCGGAAAGATCAAGCGCCGCCGTGCCGAGATGACCGAAGTGAACGTAGAGCCGATCTGCGGTGACGATCGGCGTGGCGCTCGCCTGCGAATTCTTTTTGTGCAACGCCTTCACGGAAATCGCATCGGGCTTCAGCACCTCGGTGTTCCAAAGCAGTTTTCCGCTGGCAGCATCGAAGCACAGTGCGCGCAGGGAAATCGCCGCCTCGCCATCACCGGCAACCGCTGTGGTGAGATAAATCTTCCCCACCGTGACCACCGGCGAAGACCAGCCGTGACCGGGCACAGCGATTTTCCACGCGATGTTGTTGGTGGAACTCCAGTGAAGCGGAACGTTGGTGGCGGTGGAAATCCCCTGGCCTCCCGGCCCGCGAAATTGCGGCCACGCATCCGCCGCGCCAACTAAACTAGGCAGTGTGATCGCAACAGCAACGGCAACGGATGAAATAAGTTTCATGAGTATAAAAATTCTCGGGACGAGTGAACTTGTAGCGGGCAACCCACGAAAGCTTCAAGCACTTACTTTTTCGCAGGCGTTTCACTCCGGCGTGCGCGGTGCGGATCAGTTGTCCACGAAAACCACCTGTTGGCTTGCCCGATCAATGGCGAGTTTCTTTCCCGGCGGCAGCGTGGGCAGGCGCATTTCTTTGAACGCTGGAAAGTTGGTCAGCTCAGAAACATTGCTGGGACATTTGCCGCCAGCCATGATGATGCCCTGCAAGTTCCGATTCATCTCCGGCAAACTGATCTCGCCGGATCGGG
>JANNAO010000322.1:0-5884 GCA_031384405.1 Verrucomicrobiota bacterium
GCTCCAAAACTCTTTCGCCAGTTCGGGCGTGATCAGCGAGCCGTCGGCGCAATTCAATTCCCGGTAAGTGCTGAACAAAATTTCTTCCGTGTGCCCGCTCTCCGCAGCCGTCCGCTTCACATCTCCGAAGTGCGCGACGTGATAACTGACGAACGTGTGACGGGTCACATTGTCCGGCATGTCCAACTCGCGCTTCGTTCTCAGGGCTTCACGAAACCAACGCCAGCGGTGTCCACCGTTTCCAAAGTCAATCGTGCCACCAAGGGCAAGCCAAGCGCGTAGGTTGGGCTGAATCTCAATGAGTCTGCGACGGCGTGAACGTGTTTGCTTGGCGTTCGCCGCCGTCACCTCGAAATGGTTTGGTTTGATGTTCACCTCTCCGCTCCTGTCACACTCAATGGAACGGATGCCAGCGAAGTAGCGGAGCGCGAGCGCACGGCAGATGTTCAAATCAAACTCGCGAGCAAATTCCAACGCGGTTCGCACTTGGGCGGGCGTGTGAACGCACGGGAGCTTTTCATCGTACTCCGGCAACTCGACACCCGCAGCGGGATTGCTGGCGCACAGTCCTCGACGCATCGCAAAGTTGAACATCACGCGAACGTCAGAGAGATACCCGGCCTGAGTGCGGAGTGACCATTTGTTAGCATCAATCCATTGTTCCAAGTCGTAAATCGTCACGTCACCAAGTCGCTTGTGAAACCGTCCACGCGTGAACGACGTGAGAGAAACGCGCAACGCCCGCAAGTAACGATCAGAGCGACCGGCGCGAGCCTTGGCGCGGAGAAATTCGGACACGGCTTCGCCAACAGTGACGGGGTCAACGACTGGTACCGCAGGGAATTTTGGAGCAAGACACGAAACGTCCTTTGGGGCTATCGCGCTTGCGACCGCCAAAAGAGCATTGGCGGCCTGAGCGAGCGCGTCACACGCCTGTTGCAAACCGTCCCCTGACAGGTTTGATGACAGGGCCTGTGGCCTTTCATCTCGCAAAGTGTTGACTGTATTGGTGCCCACGACAGGACTTGAACCTGTACGATGTTACTCACTAGAACCTGAATCTAGCGCGTCTGCCAATTCCGCCACGTGGGCATCCAGTGAGATTACGATGCGAAACCAATCCCGCCGGGGCAAGCCAAAACCCAGATTATGTGCCGGGTTTGGAATGGAAAACACTCGCGTCGTCATTGAGTCGGCCATGCGAGAGGCTCACTTCGATCAAAGGTTAGGAAGTGCGCGCGTATTATTTCCGGGTGTCGGCAGGAGGCTTCAATCCCCTTCGTAATTCTTGTGGACGGGCGTGCCGCGCCGACCTTCCGGGCGCAGGTCAAGTTCGAGGCCTTTCCAATTCTTGCGACCGTATCTGTTCAACAACCCCATGCGATAGCGCCACGACATGCCCCAGAACGGATTGTTCGTGGGCCAGAATGAGATGAAGTCCAACTTTGCTTCGCGCGCCATCTCGATGGCGCGTTCGATGTGCTTGGGATGATCATTCCAATTGAAGAGGAGATATTTCCATTCCAGCAATGGCTCGGTGAGTTTGCGAGCGTCGCGATAGGCGGCCATCTGTTTCATCGCATCGTAAGCTTTCTCGAAGTTGCCACGGTGCATGTATTTCTCGGACATTTCGTTCGTGATGCCGTGGACGGAGAAAAAGATGTGGCTGAAGTTCAACGCCGCTTCACGCTTCGCATCCGTGTTGAGCAACACGCCGTTGGTGGACGTGACGATGCGGCAATCTGGATTCTTCTGGCGCAACATCGCCAGTTCGCTGCCGATGGTAGGCGAGAGGAAGGGTTCACCAAGATTGAGATAGAACAACTGCTTCATGCCAAGACGCGCGACGAGATCGCCCATCTTTTCCATCTGATTCATCGGCATCGTGAGTTGTTTGTCCACGCGCAGGCTGGCGGCGTTTTCACGAGCGCAACCGGTGCAATCCACATTGCATCGAACGGTGTTCTCCAGAAGCATTCCACGAAACGGCAGACGCGGCTTGGGCGGTGCGGACTTCACTCCGTTGACGGCAGGCGGCAGGCGTTTCAAGTCGCCGCAACGTGTGCAAGTCGGGATGGGCATCTTGCCCGCAGCGAGTTCATCGCGGAATTGTTGTGCCTTCGCACCGAAGAAAACTTCCTCGAACGTGTTCGTCCGCAGGCTGCCGATCTGTCCTGTGGTTTCGTAGTCCTGACAGTTGCACGAGACGGTTTGATCGCTGTTGATGGTGATGTTGTATTCGGAGAGGCCGTCGAGTGCGGCGCAGGAATAACCGCGTCCTGTGATCTTGGCTTGCGCTTCAAGTTTCCAAGTAAGGACATTGCGATAGACATCGCTAAACGCCCAGTTGAGGCGGTGTTTGGGCGCCGTGCGATTTGCCTTGGCCTGCGGCTGTGGTTGCGGAGTTGCCATGATGCCAAGTTTCACTGCGTTGAATGAGTCGGGCAAGTTTCTTTTCTTTGTTCGGAATCAAACACCCACGCCTCTCGACACCGCCCCCGAAGTTGCGCCAGCGAGGCAATCGGAACGCCGCGTTTACGCGGCAGCAGTGCGGTTCGCCACGTTGCTGCCGCCTGAAGGCGGCGTTCCGGGGGCAATATCAAGATGCGCCCGATTGTGCCTACCCGAAGCATTTCCACTGTTCACCCGCTCGCGCTCCAATTACGTTTTGTCCGTGCATCCCATTGCATTCAATCTCGGCCCGCTGACCGTTCACTGGTTCGGCATCTGCATCGCGCTCGCGTTTCTCGCGGGCATGTGGACGGCGGCGCGGCGCGCAAAGCTGGCGGGTGTTTCGCCCGAAGCCGTCACCGATCTCATCGTGCCGTGGCTGTTGCTTGGCTCAATTCTCGGTGCGCGCGTGATGTTCGTGACGACTTACTGGAGCGATGAGTTCGCCGGGAAACCATTCACGGAAATCTTCATGATCCAGCGCGGCGGACTCGTGTTCTACGGAGGACTGATCGGCGCGGCTCTGACGGTGATCATTTATTCGCAGGTAAAAAAAATTCCGCTCTGGAAACTGGCCGACGTCCTCGCACCCAGCGTCGCACTCGGCTCGGTCTTCGGACGCATCGGCTGTCTGATGAACGGCTGTTGCTTTGGTCGCGCCTGTGAATTGCCGTGGGCCATCCCGCATCCGGCGAATCAATCCCCTATTCATCCCACGCAGATTTACGATGCGTTGCTCAACCTATTTCTGTTCATCGGGCTTGCTTGGCTGTTCCGCCGGAGAAAGTTTGACGGCCAAGTATTCGCAACATTCCTCATGTGCTACGCGGTCACGCGCTCCACCGTCGAAGCCTTCCGTGGAGATTATTCCGACGCGCATCTGCACAGCGGCCTGACTCCAGCGCATCTGTTGAGCGGCGGAATCTTCGCGGTCGGTGTGGGATTGTATGTTTTCCTTTCCCGCCGCGAGAAGCGAGCCATCTGAATCATTCGCGATGGAGAACCTTCAACCTTCAACCTTCAACCTTCAACCCGTGTTCCTCGCCGGACCCACCGCCGTGGGCAAATCCAGCACTGCTTTGCTGCTCGCTGAACAGATCGGTGGAGAGATCATCTCCGTGGATTCCATGCAGGTCTATCGCGGCCTCGACATTGGCACAGCCAAACCAACGCCCGCCGAACGCGCCCACGTGCCGCATCACTTGATTGATGTGGCGGAACTCAACGAGCCGTTCGACGCGGCCAAGTTTGTGGCGTTGGCGCACAAGGCGGTTGCAGAAATTCAATCGCGCGGTCGCACACCGATCTTTTGCGGCGGCACAGGACTTTATTTCCGCGCGTATCTGGAAGGCATCGGCGATGCGCCGGGTTCGGATGAAACATTGCGCGCAGAATTGGAGGCAACGTCGCTGCCGGAGTTGCTGGCGGAACTTGAACAGCGCGACCCAGTGACGTTTGCTCGCATTGATAAAGAAAATCCCCGCCGCGTGGTGCGCGCGGTGGAAGTCATCCGGCTCACGGGCAAACCGTTCTCGGAACAGCGTTCGGTTTGGAACGACGAAACGCCTGCTGCAAAACATGAAACGATCTTTGTCTTGTCGCGGACGTCGGAAGACTTGGTCGCACGCATCCATGCTCGCGTGGACGAGATGTTCGCGCTGGGATTGGTGCAAGAGACGCGCGAGTTGTTGAAGCATGGCTTGGAGCAAAACAAAACTGCGATGCAGGCCATCGGCTACCGACAGGTCGTCGAGCATCTGCGCGGCGAACCCCGAAAGCATTCGGGGCTGGCGGACACCGTTGAATTGGTGAAGATCAAGACGCGCCAATACGCCAAGCGACAGCGGACGTGGTTTCGCGGATTGAGCAACGTGAAGACGATTGAGATTCAAGCGGGCGAAAGGGCGGTGAGTGTGGCGGCGGGCATCCTTGCCTGCCGTAGAGCCGGGCTTCCCAGCCCGGCGGAAAAAACCTCACGCAAATGAAACACCCGTGGAAAGATTTTCAGGCTCATTGTGAGGCGATGCTTTTCCGGGCAGCAAGGATGCAGCCCTCTACGTCGGGCAGGGATGCCCAACGCCACGTTTGTTACTTTGCCTCAACTCCGCTTCCCGCTAACCTTCGACCATGAGTCTGGCCAGAAAACTGTTGCACACGCGCTATCGCGTGAACGATCTCGAACGCACGGTGAAGTTCTATCGCGATATTCTCGGACTCGCGGAAATCAAACGTCATAAATCTCCGCGCGGTTCGGAACTCGTCTTCCTCAAAACGCCGGAGAGCGAGGGGTTGATCGAGATCTGCTTTTTCCCCGGCAGCGAACCGGTGAAGTGCCAAGCGGATTTGACGCATCTCGCTTTCGAGGTGGACAGCTTGGAGGAGTTCGCCAAGCACCTCGCCAAGCATGGTTTGAAATACTCCGACGGCCCGACGACGAGTTCGAGCGGGACGACGTTCGCGTTCGTTGACGCGCCGGAGGGATACGAGATTGAGTTGATCCAAAGAGCTGATAGCTCCCGATGATTTTCCGCGCTCGCCAATTTGAATTCCGCTTCCTACGCCCTGCCCTCGTGATGGGCATCGTGAACGTCACGCCAGATTCGTTCTCGGAGGGTGGAAAGTTTTGCGCCGAGGACGCAGCCGTGTCGCACGCGCTACACTTGGTTCAACAAGGCGCAGAGTTGCTCGACATCGGCGGCGAATCCACGCGACCCGGCGCAGCACCCGTGAGCGAAGCCGAGGAATTGCGCCGCGTGATTCCCGTGATCGAACGTCTCGCAGCGCAGGTCAAAGTGCCGCTCTCGATTGATACGATGAAACCTGCCGTGGCTCGGGCAGCATTGGCTGCTGGCGCAAGCATCGTCAACGACGTGGCGGCGAATCGCGATGACGATGCCATGTGGCGCGTGGTGGCGGAAACCGGGGCTGGCTATGTGGCGATGCACATGCAAGGCTTGCCGCAGACGATGCAATCGCAGCCGACTTACTCGGATGTGACGCGAGAGGTGGAAGTTTTTTTTGAGGATCGGATGCGACGTTTGAACGCAGCAGGCGTCTCCGCTGACCAAGTGGTGTTCGATGTCGGTATCGGCTTCGGCAAAACTCTGGAACACAATTTGCAGTTGCTCGCCGCGATGCGAGGTTTTACAAAACTCGAACGACCGTTGTTGTTGGGAGTTTCGCGGAAATCCTTCATCGGTGCGCTGTCTGGCGCGGGTGTGGACGAGCGGTTGCCCGGCTCACTGGCGGCGACTTGTCTCGCTGTGGAATCAGGTGTGCAAATAATTCGGACACATGACGTGGCGGAAACCTTCCAGGCTGTGCGGATGACGGAAGCAATTTTGGAACGGCGCAGATAAAACGGCGCGTTAGTGGGACAGCGCGTTTCGCCTGTCCTCGGCCATTGGGTCGCGATTGAAAAATTGAATCACTT
>JANNAO010000349.1:0-1653 GCA_031384405.1 Verrucomicrobiota bacterium
GCGGCGTCACGTCCATCTCACCTTGCCCGATACAGATGTTGGCCGAGTACCCTTCCCGCCAATCTTTTTTTGCGATGCGTTGGGCTGTGGGAAAATGACCGGGAGTTTGCTGCCGGAGCGGAACTGCATTCGTGTCGAATCGTTCGCCGAGATGCAACCGTCTACCGAGTTAAACGACGCGCTCGAAGACGCCGGGTTTTAATCCAGCATCAATAAAGTAAGCGTTGCTGGAACGAACAATGGCGCGGCGAAGGTTGTATTCGCCGGGCGAGACCGTGTCTCTGAATGCTTGATTTCCAACATGAATGATTCCCCTGTCCGTGCGTGCTGGATTGGGTTGCACAGTGTACATCGCGTTTGGATTAAACCCTGATCGCGGCGTCTCCAGTGCAGCGAGCGCAACGATGGTTTTGAACACTGAGCCAGCCTGATAATTCTCCGCCGTGGCGCGGTTGTTCTCGGCGGTGAGACGTTTGAGTTCCAGATAATCGCGCTCTGAAATTCTGTGAGCGAATTGATTCGGACTGAAGGTCGGGTTGGATGCGAGAGCGAGGATGTCGCCGGAATTTACATCCATGACGACGATTGCGCCGCGTCCGCCTGCGCCGATTTGTTTTCGCAACGCTTCCTCTGAGGCACGTTGCACTTCGAAATCGAGTGTGAGGACGATGTTCGTGCCGGGCACAACCGTCTCCCAGATGGTTTCCGCCTGGCGATAGGAGAGGCTGTTCACTTGAACAGATTTGACTCCAGCCCGACCGCGCAGGGTGCTGTCGTGTGCGCCTTCGATTCCAACGACGCCGCGATAGTCCGGCACGCGAAAATCGAAGTAGGCATCTTCGCCCGCAGCGGAACTGTCATCAGTGCGCACGTAACCGATGACGTGAGCGGCCACATTGCTGTGTGGGTAAATGCGGCGCGATTGAATTTCCAGATCCAGACCGCTGCCGATGGGTTGTTCCTCAAACAGCACCACCGCACTGGGCGAAACATTCTTCACCAGAGGATACGGCATGGACAACGCGGTGGCGTAGTGCTTGTGGAAGTTGGTGGAGTTGATCGGGACTGGCGTGCGGACCACGGCTGCCACTTGCGCTGCTGCCCGGCCCACGACTCGCAAACGCGCTTCACGCGACAATGCATCGCCTTTGACTGGTGGATAGTTTGTCTTGATGGGGCTGAGTCCAAGCCAATCTTTCCAAAACGGCAAATCGTTGGTGATGATGTTGCGGGGGCGGATGCTTTTGAACTCAGCGCGAAATGCCTGACTCAATTCTTCGAGATACAGGTTGATGTTATAGCTGGGCTGATTCTCAGCGAGTGCAACGCCGTTACGATCTGTGATTTTTCCACGGGTGGCAGACAGGCGAACCGTGCGGAAGGATTGAGCTTCGATGCTTTCGCGATAGCGATTGGCGTTGACGATCTGCACCCACCAAAGCCCGGTCAACAACACGACGAGTCCGCAGCAGATCATCGCCGCCAGCAACTGGAGCTGCACGTCGTTCTTGCGAATTTGGTCGAAGATCAACATCGGGGGTTAGTCTAAAGGCTCAAGGCTATGGGCTAAAGTCGCGCTGGAGTGGGGCCGGGCCCGGGCGCAGCCAAATTTTAGATAAAAAATGAGGGGGTTATTAGAGGACGACGGGAGCG
>JANNAO010000386.1:0-3290 GCA_031384405.1 Verrucomicrobiota bacterium
ACATGACCAAGGCGGGCGTTTATTCCGTGACGGTCTCAAACCAATTCAACAGCGCGAACGCAGCCACCATCGTGCGGATGAGCAATTCTCCGACGGTGCAAGTCAACGGCGTGTTGAGCGGCGGCGGCGGCGTGACGCGAACCAATTCTGCCACGATCACGTTGACGGCCACCACGAACATGTATCCGAAATTGTATTACACGCTGGATGGCAGCGAACCGGATTTCACGTCGCCGCTATACACATCCCCCTTCGTCACCTCCAACAGCGCGACCGTTCGCGCCATCGCTTACAACAATCTGGTCACGGACAAATACGAGGCCGCGACGGTGGCGTTGAAAGTCATCCCCACCTATCCGCTGACTGTCAGCAACGGTGGCGGCAGTGTGGCGATCAGTCCCTCGCACGACATCAATCCCAACAATTATCTCAGCAACACGATCGTGACGCTCACTGCGACGGCGGGAAGCGGATGGTCGTTCACGCATTGGACGGGCGCGGTGAATTCTACGGACAGCACGATCAATGTGACGATGAATCAGCCGCGCACCTTGCAAGCGGTGTTCGTCACGACGCTGAACTTCTTCACGAATGGTAATGGTTACATCACGACCGATCCGCCCACCGGACCGTTTCCGTATGGAACAACCGTGACGCTGACCGGCGTGGCGGGGACGCCGAGTTATTTCTTCGGTTGGGCTGGATACCTCAGTGGGTTCGTTAATCCGCTCAAGATCGTTGTCACCAACGCTACGGGCATCACGGCGTTGTTCGGAAATCTGAGCGGTAATCAAGTGAAGCTCGTCGCGCTGCCCATCGGCGGCGGCAGCTTGAGTTTTAATCCGGCAAAGAATGTTTATACCAATGGCGAAGTTGTCGCGGTCTCCGCCATCTCCACATCCAATCGCATCTTCTCCGTCTGGAGCGGCGCGGCGACCGGCAGCGAGAATCCGATCCTGATCACGCTGATCGGAAACACATTTCTCAACGGACACTTCGTCCCCGGCATCTCGACGAACACGCCGGTGTTCGTTCTGCTGCCGCCGCCGCGTGTGATGTCGCCGGGAGACAGCACGCTCTTGTCCGCGCGCGCGACGGGTCTCGGCCCGCTCTATTATCAGTGGCGATTGAATGGTGTTCCCGTGAGCGGCGCCACGAGCACGAACTTTTTGCTCACCAACGTCACCGCGGACAAAGCGGGATTCTACGACGTGGTCGTCAACGGCGGATTGGGAACAAGCGTCAGCCCGCCGACGCCCATCGCGTTGTTCGGCATTGATTTTGCGGCGAGTCTGGGGCTGACGTATCCGCTGCTCGTCATAGATTGTGCGGCGGGCGCGCAGTTCACCATTGAATACAGGGACAGCTTGCATCCGACGAACACCTGGAATTATCTCGGCCCGGTTTCGATGGGTGCGCCGCGCGGTTACTTCATTGATAACTCACCCACGAATCCGCCGCAGCGGTTTTATCGGCTCGTCCCGGAATGAGGGCGCATCTTGACTCTGGCCCCGATACCGACTCTGCCGGAGCGCGGCTGTGTCGTCCTCGACCAGCCGCAGCAAGGTGGATAACAACGGAGACTTTAGAAAAGCCAAAGCCCGGGCTTTTTGAAGTTGCTGCGGCTGGTCTTCGACACAGCCGCGCTCCGGGGTGCAGTGTCAAGATGCGCCGAATGACTCGCGCCCCAAGGATTCATTTTTGACGCTGTGCCGGGATTCCCCTACGGTTCAGACAATCGTGCAAGTCGCCACAGACAATTCAAACGCCAAGGCCGCTGCCCAAGCGCGATTCATCCGCGATGCGCTGCCGCCCGGCGGTTTGTTCGCCGGACAAGAATGGCGCATTTCGCCCACGCCCTTTCCGCTCGGCCAACAACTCGCCCAGGAAATTGAATCGCTCGGTCGCGTGCTGTTGCAATTTTATCGCGCCACGAATCTGCTCTATCGCAAAAGCGCGGAAGGCAAAATGCCTGAGTGGGTCGCGCGCTGGTTGGATATTGGCAAACCCGCTGAGTTGATCGCGCTTCAACGCTCGCCTGCGTTCAGAAACGATGTGCCTCGCGTCATCCGGCCCGACTTGCTCATCACTGAAGACGGATTGCGTGTCACCGAACTGGATTCCGTCCCTGGCGGCATCGGGCTGATGGCGTGGCTCGGCAAAACTTATTCCGCTATCAGCCATCAACCATCAATCATCAACATCCTCGGCGGGCGCGATGGAATGTTGCGTGGCTTTGCCAGTATTTTTGGTGACGCGAAAACAGTTCACCTCGTCGTCAGCGACGAAGCCGCCACGTATCGCCCCGAAATGGAATGGATCGCAGAGGAGTTGAATCGCGCCGGCGGCCCAACCTTCAACCTTCAACCTTCAACCTTCAACTCCTTCGCCGATGGCGACGCGGTCTATCGCTTCTTCGAGTTGTTCGATTTGCCGAACGTGGCCAATGCGAAACAAATTTTCGATCTCGCTGCGGAAGGAAAAATCCGCGTCACGCCGCCGCCCAAGCCGATGTTCGAGGAGAAGATGCTTTTCGCGCTGCTGTGGAATCGCAATCTGCAACGCTTCTGGCGACAGGAACTCGGCGAAGGTTTTCTCGCGCGACTGAAGAAGCTCGTGCCGTACACATGGCTTGTTGATCCCACGCCGCTGCCGCCGCATG
Source organism: Verrucomicrobiota bacterium (assembly GCA_031384405.1). Lineage (GTDB taxonomy): Bacteria > Verrucomicrobiota > Verrucomicrobiia > Limisphaerales > JADLHS01 > JADLHS01. The sequence goes on from JANNAO010000386.1 coordinate 2,663, forward strand.
GCGCGATTCCCGAACTCAATCTCACCGACTGGCAACAACTCAAGGCACTCTCACAAAAGGAACGCGACTTGATCCTCAAGGTGTCTGGCTTCTCGGACAAGGCTTGGGGCGCGCGCGGAGTTTTTCTCGGAAGCGATCTTTCGCAGGAAGAATGGTCGAAGGCTGTGGACAATGCGTTGGCTGACTTCGAGAAATCACCCAGCGTGTTGCAACGCTTCCACAAACCGTCGCTCGTGAACGCGGCGTGGTTTGACTTCAACAAGAACGAATTCGTGCCGATGAAGGGGCGCGCGCGGCTTTGCCCGTATTATTTTGTCGCGGGAGATGGAGACTCCGCGCGCCCGGAACTGGGCGGCGTGTTGGCAACGATAGTTCCCGCCGATAAAAAAATTGTCCACGGCATGACTGACGCCGTGCTTGCGCCATGCTCGATATGAACAACACCAACCCAAATGCCGAAAAAAGAGTGGTGTTGATGTATTCACAAAGACCAGGTAGGGCGCGTCACTCCGTGCGCGCCGCTTGGGGCGAATGCAATCTTAACCCAATGCCTTTCGGAAATTCCGCGCGGACGGAGCGCCGGTCTGCGACCGGCTTACGTGTTGATGGATGCGGGTGCTGCCACACT
>JANNAO010000389.1:0-6447 GCA_031384405.1 Verrucomicrobiota bacterium
GACGCCACGCCGTTGGCCATGGCAAACCACAACTCACCATTCTTCGCGCGCCAACAGTTCGGTTGAAACTCGATGGCCGGACCGATGGTCAGGAGTCCGTCTTCACGCCCATAAACGCTGACTGGCAATGTGTCGAGTTCGCCGCTGTCAAAACGATCAAACGCCTCCGCATCCACCCGCACAATTCCAGCCGTGGTGTCGAGCCACAGATTGTCTTTCCCGTCCAGCATCACCTGCACGATGCAGTCCGATGGCAACCCTTGCTTCGTCGTATAACGGCGAAACGTTCCATCCCGCCAATGAAGCAAACCGCCACGCGAACTGCCGATCCAAAATCCACCGACCTTGTCCGCGCAGAGCGACCAAAGCCGCCCCAGCGACTGACGCTCCGGCGGTTCACTGCGATTGAAACGCGTGCCATCCCAGCGCAATAAATATCCTCCAAACGTTCCTGCCCAGATCGTCCCATCCGCCGTCTCGGTCATCGCCGCCGGACTTTCCACCGCCTGCGGGCCACAGGAATAAACTTTGGTGAGTTGCTCGTCCTTGTAAGTCCAGACGCCATTGAAATTGCCGATCCACAGAACGTTGTTGCTGGCGGAAAACATCAGCCGGATGTCGCTTGAGAATTTTTGTTTATCCGCCACCAGTCGAGCGCTACCGGATTCATGAACCATCAGCCCCACATTCGGGACGGCGATCCATTTGCGCCCGGCGGCGTCCGCAGTCACCACCGTCGGACGGCTCGCCCGGCCAGCGGGCAGGTCAACGCTGGTGCAGTTCCCACCTTGCCAACGCGCGACCGTACCGGAATGAGTGCCGATCCAGACCGCGCCCTCTGCATCCTGACAGACCGTGCTCACCAACGTGTCCGACAATCCCTGCGATTTGGCCACCGTCCTGAACAATCGCGGACGCACCTGGATCAATCCGCCACGCGCGTAGCCGCTCCAAATATTTCCCTGACGATCCTCGCTGGCGAACAGGAGCGAATTGCTCGGTAATCCATCGCGCGTGGTGAGCCGCGTCACCGCTCCGTCCGCCGCCAGATGAATCAAACCGGAGTCGCGCGCTCCAGTCCAGATCCCGCCCTCACTGTCCACACGCACAAACTGCAACGCGCCCAGTTTTCCAAAATCATTTTTCCACGCCAACGATTCCGCCACCCAACGGCCTTCAGCCAAACGACGCATCCGGCCATTTGCCTCCACCCAAAGACTGCCGCTCCCGGCGGGAATGATGCGCTTGACCGCGAGTTGAGCCTGATCGCCTCCGGGATCAATAGAGACAAAACGATCTTTCTGCCAGCGTGCCAGCATCTGATCCGTCCCCACCCAGACCTGTCCCAACCGGTCGGCGGTAAGCTGGCGGATGATCCGCCCTTCCAATCCCGGAGGAGATTCCAGCGCGAGCAATTTTCCCTGATGCCAGGAAGCGAGAACATTGTTGGTGCGGAGATACCAGACACGCCCGTCGGCATCGGCGCAGACCTGCCGCGCCTTCAACTCCGGCAGCGGAATGCTTTCGCCGCTCCAGCTTTGACCGCTCCGTTGAAGCCGGAATAGTTTTCCGCCCTCCTCCAAAAATAAAATCTCGTCCGCCGCCGACCACAGCAAGCGGTCCACCCGGACGCCCGTAGCCACCGCCGACTGAAAGCCTGACGAATCCCAGATCACCAACGCGTTGTTGAGCGTGTTGATCCATAACCGCCCGGCTTGATCCACCGCGAGTTTGTGGATGCCTTCGCTTTGTATTTCCGGGATGTTGGCCGCGCTGAAGGGAACAAAGTTCACCCCGTCGAAGCGCATCAGGCCCGCCACCAAAGTGCCGCACCACAGATAACCATCCGGCGTCTGCGCCACATCCGTGACCGACGCCATCGGCATGCCTTCGTCCGCGCCCCAGAGGTTCACCATGTAGTCCGGGTTGGACGAATTGGTCTGAACGGCATCACCTGCCGCCCAGACCGGCATGGGCAGCAACGCCAGACCGACGGCAAAAATCAGTGATCGCAATCCGGCGTGCATGTTCAAAAGTCTGGTGCGAACCTTCCAGGCAGGCAAGCACTCAGTCCGGCGTTCCCCTCGTGAATGGATTTTCCCGGCGTAAGCCATGCTGCGACGGTGCGGAAATCAGGACTTAATGTTGAAATTTGACGCAAGGAGGAAGCGTCCTCTTGAGCTAAACTTGGTGTCAGCACTTCTTCCCGCGCAAAATCCTAAAGGCGAGTTCCCCGTTGCCGGGCGGCGGGTCAAGGTGGAAATTCAAGGGCAACAGGGGAATTCGACCTTGACGCGCCGCCCGGCAACATAAAATCGAATCTGGATTCGCGCGCCCAAACTCCCAGTGGCTGATCTGCTCCACTCGCTTTGCGCCGGAACGAATTCCGTCCATGTCACCGTTCAGCGGTGCGAGCGCGGAAGCTGGGCGCAAGTCGCGTGGACGCCAAAAGGTCGCGACTCTGGGTTGTCGGCGGAATGGTTTTGGACTCCGCGTGTGCGCGGACAGTGTCTCGGACAATTCGCGGCGACGGACTGGACACGGACATGATTGCGGAATTGTCGCGAACGTGGATTGTTCGCGGACACGGACAAACTGCGGTTGTGATCGCTGACTGGATGCGGGCACGGACTGATTGCGGACGCGGACATGAGGTGACTGCGTTTGCGGACAAGCCTCGGTCATCGTGCGCTCGGTGTGTGCAAGTTGCCCGGCGTTGGCTCACGCGTCGAATGATTGAACATCATCATCCCAAGGTGGCCGACAATCGCCGTCAATATCGAGTGGCAACGGCGGTGGCGGGGTAGTCGCTCGAATCAGAATAATCGCCGCGATGTTTGTCCGGCGCGGCAGGCGTCGCCGCAAACCGCCACTCAAAACCCAAGCGACGAGCGGAATTGAGACATACACAAGCAGCATATAGAGGTAATCGCCCTGGTCGCGAATCAGTGCGTCGAGCCAATCGAACACGGGTTTCAGCAAATAGATGGAATCGTTGTGCATGGTCGCCTCCTTTCATGCGGTTGCTGTTTGCCGTTCGTCTGGGGCTTCGCGTCGAGGCGCATTGATCAGTGGCACGACCTTCTGCTCATGCTCACGCTCGTATTCTTCCAACGGGGGCAGTGTTACCTGTGCGTTCTTGGCATACGCCCGATGCACGGCCTTGCTGTTGTGACCCAACGCCAATTGCGCAAAGCGTTCGGGATAACCCACAATTTTCGCCCGTTCCGCCCGAGCGTAGCGGTAGCTGTGTAACGTGATGCCCTGAATCCCAAGACCAACGCAGCGTTGCTTGAACTCGGTGGCACGGTCGCCACAGCGGACCGATTGAAGATAGGGGAACAACGGGCCGGCTTGTGGGAGTGTCGAAAGAATTTATTCAACCTCTCTGCCGAAGCGAATCTGCGGCGGCTGTTGTCCGCGCCAGCGCGTCTTCATCCGGACGAAACAGATGATCCGAGCCTGCCAGTCTACGTCCTCGGCCTGCAAGTGGGCCAAGTCGGTCTGCGATGCGCCGAGATGCCACGCGAGTTGGTAGAACGTCTTCTGTTCCGGGTTCAGTTCCCGCGTTACAATCTTGCAATGCTCGTCCCAAGTGATGGCGCGCTTGTCTTTGAATCGAACGGCGGGCCACTGGCGTTTCGGAACGAGCGACCACGGCAGCCAGTTCATGTCCACGCAGAAATTGTGGAGGCGGCGAAGATAAACATTTGTCGAGACCGTTCCGATTTGGAGGGCTTTCAGCAACACTTCGCCTTTGGTTTCAATGATGACCTGTGGTAACAGCGTGGAAAGAGCCTTGTCCTTCGCGGCGGTTTTCCAGCGGTCATGATTTGCTCCCTGCTTGGTGTTGGTCAACGCTTCGATGGCGTGCTGCCATGTCCGGGTGGTTATGCCGTTGTCGCTACCCGCGAGATATGCCTTGGCGATTTGGAGATTCAGCAACGGCTGGCGTTCGGCTTGGTTCTTTGCCTGAACAATCTGGATTGCTTCGTCTTCGCTGTCCGTGCCCAGACTGGCGCGTTTGCCGGTGTTGTTGTCCACGCAGTAGAACCCTCCGCCACGAACGCCACGACGAATCAAACGGTAACGTGTTTTCATACGATCTTTCACGCAACCGCGAGAATAAATAAGGCCGAGTCCGAAGCGTTAGCGGATAGCCGACAGATTACGCCGGACTACGCTGGTTACTTACGGATTGGAAAATTGGTGTCCGTTTTGGTGTCCGTTGCGGACTCCCTACCTCCTAAACCGCTACTGCAAGCGCAGTTGAAATTGGAGGCGAAGGTCGGAATCGAACCGACGAATGCAGCTTTTGCAGAGCCGTGCCTTACCACTTGGCTACTCCGCCATCCGTTCTGCCATGTTATTGAGATTTCGTTTATGCTCAAGCTAAACAATTCAGTTGTTCCTTTTTCTCGACAAATTTTAGGGAGGCTTTCGTCGGATGCACTGTTGCAGACAAACCTCGCGCCTACTAAAGTTTCACCGTGAACGCGCTGACTAAACAGGAACAACTTGTCCTCTGCCTTGTGCTGGGGTTGTTGCTCATGGGCTGGGCAGTCAAATCTTACCGCGCTGTAAATCCCCCCACACAGATCGTCCGGCACGTCTCACATCAGATTGATTTGTTATGCAGGAACTGACTTTTGAAAGCACTCTGGCTCTCGTACTCGCCAAGGATTCGCGTTATCAACGCGATGCCTATCTTTTCGTGAAGGACGCGCTCGATCACACGCAGAAAATCGTGTTGAAGGAAAACAAAGGCGAGATGCGCCACGTCACCGGACAGGAATTGCTGCTCGGCATCCGCGATTACGCGCTCGCCCAGTTCGGTCCGATGTCCCAGATGGTCTTCGAGGAATGGGGCATCAAACGCTGCGAAGATTTCGGCGAGATCGTTTTCAACATGGTGGAGATCGGGCTGCTCGGCAAAACTGAGAAGGACAGTCGCGAGGATTTCGCTGGCGGTTATGACTTTGATGACGCGTTCCGCAAACCGTTCCTGCCTTCAAGCAAACTCGCCGCGCCGGAAAAACCCGTCGTGTCGTGAACCTCTTGTCCCGCTGAATTTCTTGCTGACATTCGCGTCGGAATTCCCGCATCGTCAACAACACAAACTATGAAACGAATCCTCCAATCACTGGGCCTGGTAGTCCTGATCTCAACTTTGACCGGATGCGTCGTGAGCATTGGCTCGCGTTCGCAACAGTCCCCACCGTCTGCGCCGACACCACCGCCTGCCGCCGCTCCGGCTGTGCCGCAAGTGACCGCTCCGCCTGTAACGAATTCTTCCGCCGCAATCGAGTCGAGGGAGAATCCTGCGATCATTCCTGTGCCGCGCACTGGCGGTTCAACGAATCGCCAATCGCAAGTCCTACAACGCGCCAAAGACAATCCCGGCCCGTGCGACATCGCGTTCATCGGCGATTCCATCACGCAGGGTTGGGAGAACGCAGGCAAGAGCGCGTGGGCAAATTATTATGGCAATCGCAAGTGCCTGAACTTCGGCGTGGGTGGCGACCGCACGGAGCATGTCCTCTGGCGATTTGAAAACGGTCAACTCGACGGCATCCAACCCAAAGCCGCCGTGCTGATGATCGGCACGAACAACTCGAACAAGAACCGTGCGGGTGTGGAGGATTATTCCGAAGCAGAAATCCTTGAAGGCATTCTCGCTATCGTGAAACAAATTCGCACGCGTCTGCCAGAAACGAAGTTGCTCGTCGTCGGCATTTTCCCGCGCGCTAAAACGTTCGCGCCACAGCGCGGCAAACTTCTTCAGATCAATCAGGCACTCGCCAAAGTCGCCGATTGTCAGATGATCCACTACATAGATTTCGGATCGCAACTGATCGAAGCCGACGGTTCGCTCTCCAAAGAAATCATGCCGGACGCGCTACACCTTTCCGAAAAGGGCTACACCATTTGGGCCGAAGCCATCGAGCCGAAGCTCAAGGAATTGCTCGGAGAGAAATAGAAACGCCGGGAAGCTCCAAATTCCAAGCGTCCAAGCACCAGAGAACCTACAAGCTCCAAACACCAAGCCACGCGTGGCGGTGTTTGGAGCTTTTGATTTGATGCTTCTCTGAGTGTTGGAGCTTGGTGCTTGGATGTTCGGTAAAGCCACACTCATTCCGCGCATGACCACTTTTCATCAGATGAGTGAAATGCGTGGATGACATCCGCCTGCTGCCTCGTTAGTCTCCGCCCATGAGCAACACCACTTCGCAGCTCGATCAACTCAAACAGTTCACCGTCGTCGTCGCCGACACCGGCGATTTCGCCACCCTCAAACAATACGCGCCGCGCGACGCCACCACGAATCCCTCGCTCATCCTCAAGGCCGCGCAGATGCCTGAATACGAGTGGCTCGTGGACAAAGCCATCGCTGACGCCCGCAAATCCGGCGCGACAGGCAAAGCACTTTTGGGTCAGGTCATTGAC
>JANNAO010000433.1:0-4713 GCA_031384405.1 Verrucomicrobiota bacterium
CGTAGTGGGACAGCGCATCTTGCCTGTCCAACCACGCTCTAATTTCTTGTTGGTTTTTTTTAAGAGACCCACGCACGGAGGACACGCGAGACGCACTGTCACACTGGGAGGACAGGCAAGATGCGCTGTCCCACTAGGTGTTTTCTCTCTCCTCGTTTTCATCATCGGCGGGGCATCCGTCGCGCGGGCTGAACTGCGCTTTGATGTGTTTCCTGGTTACGACGGAACGGTGCGCGAGGCGGCGTGGTTTCCCATCACTTGCGAAATCTTCAATGACGGCCCGCCCATCCGCGCCATCATCGAAGTGTCTCCCGCGAACTACGGCAAAGGTCAGACGCAGCGCGTGCCGGTGGAATTGCCGACAGGCACGTTGAAGCGGATCGTCATCCCGGCATTCATGCCGAATCGTTATCCCACGCCGTGGGATGTGCGATTGATTGATGAGCGCGGACGAGTAGTGAAGGATGCGTTGGGCGTGCAACCGCAGCGCACTGTCGGTTGGGAAACAAAGATCATCGGGTCGTTGCCGCGCACGGCGGCGGGCATGGTTTCACTGCGATCCATCAAGCGCAATCAGCCGGACATGCAGCCTGCCTCGACGCGTTTCCAACCAGCGATGTTGCCAGATAATCCGCTCCTGCTCGAAAGTCTCGATGCGATCTATCTCAACTCGGAAGCGGTGGCGGCACTGCGTTCGAGTCAGGTGAATGCGTTGATCGCGTGGATGAATGCCGGCGGACATCTCATCGTGGCCATCGAGCAGGTGTCAGATGTGAACGGGGCGACGTGGTTGAAAAACATCATGCCGGTCGAGCCGCGCGAGATCGTGCCGGTGGCGAGGCATGATGAACTGAACCGTTGGGTTCGCGATGGAACGATCGTGACGAACTTAGTCAGTGAGGATTCTTCAACTGTCCAAATTCCGCAGCCAACGGGTACTCGCAATCGTCGCAATCGTCCGAACGTAAAACCGTCACCCCAGGTCGCAGACGTGCAGGAAGCATTCAGCGACGTGGGGAAAGATGCGGCGTTCGACGCGGCGGAAATCCGCGTGGTGACGGGAACGTTGCGCGATGGAAAAGCAGTCGTATCCGTGGGCGAGTTGCCGCTGATCGTCACGGCGAATCGCGGATTGGGTCGCGTCACCGCACTGATGTTCAGCCCGGAGCGCGAGCCGTTCAAGTCGTGGAAAGATTTGCCGACGTTCTGGACGAAGATGCTCGACGTGCCGATGGAGCTTTACACGTCCACGACGTATTACCCCGGCTATGGCAGCGGTGCAGATGGAATCTTCGGCGCGATGTTGGACAGCCGTCAGGTTCACAAACTGCCGGTGGGTTGGTTGCTCGTGTTGCTCGTGGTTTATCTGCTGGTGATCGGGCCGTTTGATCGCATCTGGCTTAAGAAGATCAACAGGCCGATGCTCACTTGGATCACGTTTCCGTGTTACGTGATTTTCTTCTCTGGGTTGATTTACTTCATCGGCTACCGACTGCGCGCAGGCGAGTCGGAGTTGAACGAACTGCATGTGGTGGACGTGTTGAAGAACGGCGAGCGCGCCGAGTTGCGCGGGCGCAGTTACATGTCCATCTACTCGCCGTCCAACGCGAAGTATCCGATGCAAAGCACGCTCAAGTTCGCGACGCTGCGGGGCGAATATCTGGCGTCGGGTCGCGGGCAGGGTGCGGACAAGACGGAGTTGTTGCACACGGGAGATAATTTCCGCGCGGACGTGTTCGTGCCGGTGTGGACGAGTCAATTATGCCTGAGCGATTGGTGGACTTCTGGCGAACTGCCGCTGGCGGTTTCCATCAAATCAAAAGCGAACGGCTGGACTGTGAGGGTTGAAAATCACAGCGGCAAGCCGGTCACCGTGGTGCGCCTCGTGGTGAGTCGGTTGATCTTTGATCTTGGAACACTTTCGCCCGGCGAAAAGAAAACGCTGGAGTTGGATCAGAGCAACGCCATTTCCACCGATAACTTTGTGCGCAATCTCGCCGGGCAATATCAAAACGTCTTGCAGCAGCGGCAGTATGCCTTCGGCAGCAGCGGTGGCGGACACATTGACGATCTGCCATCGGCGAGCATGGCGGTGTCGTTGCTTGGGGAAGTTGCCAGCGTGCATGGTGGGATGAATTTCCCCGCGTCACCGGGTTTGGATTTGACCGCAAGTATAAAAGATGGCGCCGCATTGTTGCTCGCGTGGTCGCCGGGCGTGTCACCCGTGCCAGCGATCAGCCAATTCAAAACCAAACGCACGGCGTCGAACACGTTGTGGCGGATTCCCGTCTCGATCCAAACCCAAAACTAATTTTATGGCGAATGAAGTTCCACCGGTTGCGGCAGTTCAAACCTTCGGCCTCACGCGCACTTACGGTGCGATGACGGCACTGTCGAATCTCGATCTCACGGTGAACAAGGGCGACTTGTTTGGGTTCATCGGATCAAACGGCGCGGGCAAGACGACCACGTTGCGGATTCTCGCCACGTTTCTCGCGCCGAGTTCCGGGTCGGCGAAAGTTCTCGGCCACGATGTCGTGAGTGCCGCCGATGAGGTGCGTCACGTCATCGGTTACATGCCGGATTTCTTCGGCGTGTATAAAGACATGGAGGTGACGGAGTATCTGGATTTCTTCGGCGCGTGTTATCGCATCCCGTCGTCGCAACGCGAGAAGACGGTGAGCGATGTGTTGGAACTGGTGGGCCTGAGTGAAAAGAAAGGTTCGCTCATCGGCGCGCTTAGTCGCGGAATGCAGCAACGCCTCGGATTGGCGCGTGTGTTGATCCACGATCCGCAACTGCTCTTACTCGACGAACCTGCGAGCGGTCTCGATCCGCGCGCGCGAATCGAGATGATGGAGATTCTCCGCGAGCTGCGGCGCATGGGCAAAACCATCATCATCAGCTCGCACATCCTGAGCGAGTTGGAAACCATCTGTAATCGCGTCTGCATCATTGAAAAGGGGAAACTGATTTACAGCGGCCCTGTGCAAGGCGTGCGCGATCAAATGTCCACGGGCCGCGTGGTTTGGGTGCGTGTGGCGAGCGACACCGAACAGGCGGCGGCGTTAATCCGAGGACTCGCAGAGGTGACAGAAGTTCAGCCGATAGATCACAAACTGAAGATCACGCTCGCGAGTCACGAATCGGATCACAGCGTCATCGCGGATGCGCTGGTGCGCGGCGGGGCGAAGGTGCTGGAAGTACGCGAGGACGAGATCGGGTTGGAGGAAGTGTTCCTGCGAGTGACAAGAGGCGAGACGCAGTGAGGAAGTGCCTGTGTGCTGTCTGAAAATCCGGGCACTAGTTTTCAAGCAGGCTCTTACTCTTAATCTTAATCCCCTGCATCCTCCAGCCGGGAGATTAGGATTAAGGGCTAGAAGGCCGCCCCAGTGTCGTCACCGTGCGCGGACAAGTCACCGTGCGCGATGGAAAATTCGTCGGCAAACACGGTCGCGGGAAATTCCTCCAGCGCCAGCCGGGTCGTTTTTGATTCTGGGAATTTAATTCGCGCAGTCAGCCAGCGCGTGTCTTCGACCGATAGAATCCACTCCACCCGTTTTCAGCGATGGCATTTGCTGGCAAGCCGCCGACTTTCGTGTGTAATCTGCGACGCGTGAACCGCACTTCATTAACCCGCTTTGCCTGGCTCTCAATCGGCGCAGCTCTGCTCACGATTGGACTGAAGACGGTCGCGTATCTCATCACAGGCTCGGTGGGGTTGCTGTCGGATGCGGTGGAATCTCTCGTCAATCTTCTCGGCGGCTTCATGGCGTTGGCCATGTTGACAGTGGCCGCGCGTCCGGCGGATAACGATCACGCCTACGGTCACGGCAAAGCAGAGTATTTCTCCAGCGGTCTCGAAGGCGGGTTGATTCTCGTCGCGGCCATCAGCATCGCGGTGGCGGCGGTGATGCGTTTGATCGTGCCGCAAGAATTGCAAGCGGTGGGCATGGGGCTGGCGGTCTCGGTCGTGGCAGCGATTGTGAATCTCGTCGTCGCTTTGGTGATCCTGCGCGCTGGCCAAAAAAATAATTCCATTACACTCGAAGCGAACGCGCGGCATCTGCTGACGGATGTGTGGACAAGCATCGGCGTGTTGGTGGGCGTGGTGTTGGTGGTGTGGACGGGGTGGTTGTGGCTTGATCCGGTGGTAGCGTTGCTCGTCGCGGCAAACATCCTTTGGACAGGCGTGGGCATCGTGCGGCGGTCCATCGGCGGCTTGATGGACGCTTCCATTTCAACGGACGATCTCGCAGCGGTGCGAAAAGTTTTTGAGAGTTACGAAACTGGCGGAGTGAAGTTTCACGCATTGCGCACGCGGCAATCCGGTTCGCGCAGATTCATCTCCGTGCATGTGCTGGTGCCGGGCGAGTGGACGGTGCAGCGCGGTCACGAACTGCTGGAGCGTATCGAGGCAGATATCCGCAACGCGCTTTCGGATGCGGTGGTTTTCACGCATCTGGAATCACTGGATGATCCCGCCTCGTGGGAGGATGAAGACTTGGAGCGACGAAAGACTTTTAGCTGACCCGGATTTCCAAGCGACAGTTGCTTTAGCCGGAACGAGGCAACCTCTGGACACCTCGTGGTGAACCCGAACTCCGAAATAGAACTGGCGGTGCGGCGCGATTGTAGCGGCGGGCATCCCTGCCTGCCGTAGAGGGCGCGCATCCTTGCCGCCCGGAAAGGGGCGTGGATTTCTGTACGTCT
>JANNAO010000460.1:0-11916 GCA_031384405.1 Verrucomicrobiota bacterium
GAGACCGCTGCATCGCTGCAATGCTTGCAACCCCTGATGGCCGTCTGCAAAGACCGCGACACGAAGGCGGAGTTGAACCACCGCAGCCAAGCCTGTGAAGTCCTGACCGACACCGGGATTTCGCATCGCGGAAAACTGAACCGCTGATCTGTGTTGATAAACTCGGCCAACGGGAAAGAATGGCAGAATGATGTTGGGCAGAATTATTCTGCCATCAATCATTCTGCCAACAGTGCGGACGATTTTGCAGTGAAGATTATTTCCTGACCGGTCGCTTCTGCACAACCTTGGCCTCGTTCTGAACCGGCTTTTGCTCCATGTGATCCGACGGATGCTCCGCTGCCTCATGCGTCTTGCCGAGTGCAGTGGTCAGGAAACAATCCACGCGCTCATTTTCCACCAACCCGAATTCACGCAACACACCGACGCTGATGATCCGACCGGCGAATTCGTCCACTGGCAGGAATTCGTTGATGTGTTCCAGCACGCGCGCGTAGTCCGCATCGTCAGGATCAATCGAGGAATACGAGTCTTTGTATTTGGGTGCGGCGTCGCCGAGACCGGCGAAGACTTCCACGGGGTCTTCGTCCGCGAGCGGATTGCGGCGGAAGAACACGCGCGCATCCTCACGGATGCTGCGTTGTTCGCCGAGCAACCAGAGGAGCACTGACGCGCCCGACAGGCTCGAACGCGCATCGGTGACGAGTCGCGTCTCAGGTGACCGCGCGATCAGGATCGAGCGGAGCAAGAGCGCGGTGTCGGCGGGAATCTCGCCCTCACCGATCATCTCGATGCGGATGATTTTGGGTTTCTGTTTGAGTGCGGCTTCCAGCTTCAAAGCCTTCTTGGTGTAATAGGCGTCCGCGTAGCTGGTGATCTTGAGCCGGAATTCGCAGATGTGTTTTGTGTTTTTGGTTTTCATAAATTGTCTTTCTCGGCGCGGGTTGGCGAAAGATGCGTTGGGTCGCAGACTTGAATTTCCCAATGGTGTCCGCCATTCTTGAGGCATGAGCACAGTCAAAGAAATTGAATCGGCCCTTACCGGATTGTCACTGGATGATTTGCAGGCTGTTCGCGATTCGTTGGACGATCTCATCGAGGAGCAACTCGAAGTGAGTGCTTCGTTCAAGGCCAAGATTCTACGTGCCAAGCAGGAACTGGATGCCGGAATCACTTCACGCACAAGGCAACCCAAGTCCGCCCAGTGATCGCGGCTCTGCAAATCTATTCGCGCGACTTCGACACGGACTTTTTCAAACTGCCCATAGGCATTCAATCGCGGATCGAATTCGGCGTTGATCGCCTTGGCATGACGCTCGACTCACATCCACATCATCGGATGAAAGGAGTGGACGCCTTCCGCATCCGCGTGGGCGATTACCGCGTGATCTACGACTTCGACCGCACGAAAGGCATTCTTCGCCTGTTGAGCGTTGGGCATCGGCGGGAAGTTTATCGCAGATGAAGCGCGGGCAGAAACTTTCACCTCCGCCCGCGTTGTTTCCTTGAACCGTCAAGTCGCGATGGCCGGACAATTTGCGTTCACGCCTCTGCGTCGCCGGGTTCTTTCGTGTCGCCCGCGAACGCGGGCTTACCTTTCGGCAACGGCATGACTGGCTACAACCTGATTCAAATTGTGAATATCTTGTGCTTGCATCGCGCGTGGTTTTGCGCGACAACGGATTCGCGCGGCGAACAGCTCGCATCCAAATTCCGGCGTTGAGATCTTTGAGCCGGGGCTGGGATTGCTCTCTGATCAGATTCCGCTTTGCGGATAGGCCAATCTCCTTTGAGCGCTCGCCGCGCATTTGCTTTTCAACTGGCTTGCCGAGCCGAAGCTCAAAGAGCGAAGGCTGGTCAGGAAGCCGGGAGTTGCACCCAAACCACCAAGGCTTGTTACGCCCTACTTATTGTGGAATACAACCGATTAATTTCTGCCCACCGCAAATGAAGACGATAATTTCACGGCGGCACAACTATGGGCGTCCGCCCGGACGAAAGTAGTTGGTGACCGGAGGAGCAAACATGGTCTTCGGCACTTGCGGCCCGCGAGGCAGCAAAGACGGAACGTCAACTGCGTATCCAAACCCTCGAAGAGCAGAAGCGGCAGCCATGCGGACTGAAAAATCAGGGTCACTCAAGCAATTGGTCAGAACTGGAATTGTAGTGCTAGCGGCAGCCCTGAACATGCGAAGCCGGTGGATTGCAGGCACACGGAAAAAGGACGAAGAGTCCTGAGCGATATGTGTCAGTCCGGCGGCAACGATGTTTGCAGCGGACGGATTCGTTTTGAGAGAAGCATCGGTGACATAGGATAGGAATACATTCTCAATTTGAATTCGAACCACACTGCTTTGATTGGTCGTTTCGCTTATGAGTGTTTGCATCCCATTCTCGCCAATTGCTTGGAGGGCATAAATTGCATGAGGCGCAAGCACCGGATCGGCGAGTAGCGACACAAGGTTCGAGACTGCCGGATTTGCTTTTGGTCCGAGGATGGCCAGCGCCCTGATGGCTTGAATGTATTCAACTCTCGGATCATCAAGCCGCAGCTCAATAATCGGTTGCTTATCCATAAGCTGCCGGAATTTTTTGTGAATCTTGGACTCACGATAGTCCAGCCGGGCAACCAGAAACGGAAGCGCATTTGTTCCCATGGCGGTCACTGCACGGCGGACGGGTTGCAATTCCTCAAAATGCACTGGACCTCCGGGTGCATCCAAACCTGTCTTCGTCTGCTTACAAAAGGGAGCAATCCATGTGCTGACCGGTTTGTTTTCATACGTCGGTTCGCGGAGGCTTAGGAAATAATTGATGCTACCAATGACGAGTATGCCAAGAAAGACGGCGAACAGCGAACCGAACAGGATTATCTTCTTGCGGGCGGGCATGGTTTTACGAATAGCGGCTTCACAACTCGAGAGGAAGTCGGAAAACAAGTATGAGCAGTCGCCCGCAGATGTTGGTCAGGAAGCCGGGAGTCGCACCCGGGCCGTCGCGTTCACAACGCGAAGTGCTGCTGTTACACCACGATCCTGATTGGGGATTTTCGATTTAGGATTTCCGATTGACGATTTGAAGACCGCGTTCCATTTCCACCGGTCAATCAGCAATCATCAATCGCAAATCGGCAATGCAAATTGGTGCTCTCACGTGGACTTGCACCACGAACCTCCGCCTTCGCACGGCGGCGTGCAGAACTGATTACACCTTGAGAGCAGCGGAAAATCCGAAGGCCGAAATCCGAACGCCGAAGGAAATACGAAACTCAAAGTCCGAAAGCGGGAGACGACCGATTCGGGTTTCGGACTTCGGGCTTCTTTCGGATTTCGACATTCGGATTTCGGCTTTAATCTTGGCATCCGTGATCGGACTTGCACCGATTAGGGTCTGCTTGAAGGGCAGAGTGCGCGGGCTGCTTTGCATTCACGGACTTGGAAAAGTTGAAGGTTGCAGGGTTGCAAGTTGCAGGTTCGCCGACGCACGCGCGTTGGCAAAACCTGCAACCTGTGACTTTTACCTGCAACATGCCTACCGCCTCACCTTGCGCGTCTTGTAGGTGAGGAGCGGTCGCAACGTGGCGATGACGGACACGAGTCCGGCATCCACGAGGTCGGCGATCACGGACTCGATGTTTTTGTAGGCGGCGGGTGCTTCTTCGTAGAGCAAGTCGCGTTCTTCGCATACCACGCGACCGCCGAGCGGCGTCTGTGCGAGTTCACTCACGCTAAAACGCTCGCGCATCCGCTGGCGAGCATCACTGCGCGACCACTTGCGTCCCGCACCGTGCGCGAGCGACCACGCATGGCTCTCGCCATCACCGGTTGGCTTCACGATGTAACTCAACGTGCCGCGTGAGCCGGGGATGACGATGAACTCTGCATCAGCGGCGACTGATCCTTTGCGGTGAAGCCACGAAGCGGGGCAGGCATCTTGCCTGTCCAGTTGGGGGCGGACAGGCTGGAAGCACTGTCCCACTACGGCGGGGCTTTCGACGCGCGTGATGCTGTTGTGGCAACCATCCCAGAGCGGTTCGGCTTCCGTGCCGAGTGATGTGGCGAAGCGTTGCGCGATCAGTTCGCGATTCGCTTTGGCCCAGCGCACGGAGATATCGTGGCCGCGAAGATATTCTGTTGCGGCAAACGAATCCGCTTCCACGCCGTTTCCGCAGTGCTGATCCACATGAGCGCGCAGGATGGTTTCGCCCAAGCCACGCGAGCCGCTGTGAACCAGCACCACGATCTGCTGCTTCGCGAGGTCGAGTTTCTTGAACGCACCTGAGTCGTGGATATTCTCCACTGCCTGCAATTCGGCGAAGTGATTGCCGCCGCCGATCGTGCCGAGCGCGGAATCGAACTCAGTTGAATCAAGCTCACGCGCGGCGAGAAAGTCCGTGACGGATTCGTCCCACGGATGTTCGAGATCGAACTGCTGGCAAGCGATGCGATCCAGTTTCACTTTGCGCTGAAGCAAATCTGTTTTGAACAACGCCATGCCGCAGCCGATGTCGCCGCCGATGAGGTGCGGGTAAATCACGCCGTCCGTCACGAACGCCGCGCCGACGGGCGAGCCTTTGCCCGGATGCAAATCAGGAAAGCCGACGGCGCGCGTGACGCCATCGAGTTTTGCCGTGGCGTAAAGTTGGCGCACCGCTTCGCCTTCGATCCAGCTTTTGGCGGAGGCGAACAGGCGGACGGACGCGGCGGCAACGGTAGGCTGTGGTGATGTGATGGTGTTCATGGTTTTTGGATTACTGGAGGGTTGGATTGATGCTGGAGCGCGAGATTGTCGGCGCAAAAATCCATTCATCCACCGATCCAATCATCCAGTTTGGATTGGCCCCCGAAGTTGGAATCGCGCCAACGTCTCCTCGGCTTCAGCGAGGCGCTAATCTGTCTCAGCTATTCGGGGAGCAGAACTGCGGCGATGGAGTGGTGGAGCAGTGGAGTGGTGCATCGGATTCGCCAGCGCGACGTTCCCAGTGATCCAAGAATCCAACACTCCATCACTCCATTCGGAATCTGGTTGTCCCGGCAGGTAACGCTCCTGCGTCTCCCGGTTATCAGCCGGAGGCTCTGCTTTTAAGCTACGGGACAGTCGAGGCGGGATGGAGTGATGGAGTTTTGGATTGTTGCAATTGCAGCGCTCCAGTTCTCCACCTCTCCGCGCGATTTCAGCTTTCGCTTCAACCGTCATACGCTTTGATCTGTGGTTTCAATCCGAACCGCACCGGGCGGAACACGAGGGTCAGCTTCGCCGCCGGTTTGATGCGGAGAACGTGATTTGGTTTATAGCTCCGGCGAGGGAGCAATTGGCTTTGGTAACGGGTCGTGAACTTCATGGGATTTCCTTTCGGTTAAGGGTTGATTCGTCGAGACCTCAGTGATGCCAGCGGACTTTGTGGCCGGGCGGACTGTCATCGTCGGTAAATGAAGCGGGTGGCTTCGGCGGATGTTGTGGTGTTGAACCAAGCGGGTTGACGACGGTTGTGCGGGCTGGTCGCGGCTTTGGCTTGGTGCGTCTCCCGAACTTGAAACTAAATAAATGCGTGATGGTTTTCATGTTGGGTCGGGGTTGTGGCATTGGTACTCGCGGAAGGATTCTCACCTTCATCTTCGATGTTAGAAGCATCGCGCTCTGGTGATTGAGCTACGCGAGCAAAACTGGCTGCCCAGGCTGGAATCGCACCGGCATCATCCGGGTAACAACCGGAGGGATTACTGTTATCCGACTGAGCAGCGAGAAATGGATTGGTGGATTATTGGATGGATGGATTGTTGGATCGTATCTGCGCGCCTCCACGAATCCATGAATCCACCAATCCAACCATCCATTCAGAAATTGGTCAGCGCGGCAGGACTTGCACCTGCGATCCCTCGGGCCCAAACCGAGTGTGTTGGCTGCTACACTACGCACTGAGAACTCCGAGCGTTGAAATAGGAACGCTGGAGCGGAGAAACGCGACGCCGAAACCCTGGGAATCAGCGACGCGGTAAGGTTGGCCACGAAAAGGCACAAGAGGCACAAAGAGTGGCGGACTCGAAGGGACTTGCACCCTCAACCCTCCCGCAGACAACGGGGCGTTCTGCTGATTGAACTACGAGTCCAGAAATGGTGGGAAATGCTGGTAACGCTCCAGTTGTCTCTTCCAACAAAGTTTTATGACGGCGGTTTTACAGGCCGCTAGTTGGATCACTTCCCGAAGATTGGTTGCGGGGGTGGGAGTCGCGCCCACGGAGGTCGAGCCTATGAGGCTCGCCTGAATCTCATTCTCCCCGCAGTTCTAAAATGGCAGGCCGCCTCGGTGCTGCCCCGAGCGGACTGAGTTTTGGAGACTCTGTCGCGCAAGCTGGCGCGCGGCCTGTGGTTTTGTAGGAGACGAGGTAACGAGGCTCATCTCACACAGAGGTTGAACCTGTGAACGACTCCTCACGTCGTCGCCTACAAGAAAGTAAAAGGGCCGGAAGCGTCATTGCGCCTCCGGCCCGTGCCATTTCAATAAAGAACAAACACCTCCTGGTGATCTATTCGATCCCAGCCCGCGGTTTCACGGCGGTTGTTTCGGTGTTTGGGGCACACCTCCTACGAAGCCCTTAATATGTAAATTGGTTTCGACCAGACTCGGCGCGCGTCTTCGCCAGCGATGGGCAGACCCCACCGGTTGAGAACTTCGGTTCTCTTGCGCCATTTTTAGTTTTGGTGCGACTGACATCATCGAGACGTCACTACGTTTTTAATCACAGACTGTTCACCTTTCGTTGCCGCCATTTCAGGAAAATAAAAAACCCTGCCTCCGTTCGGGAAGCAGGGTTGGGGAGAAAAACTTCTTCTCGTTACGACTTAACCTGCTTTCCCGGTGTCCAGTTGGGGTTCATCCCATAACGGGTCTGAATCGCCGCTAGACCGAGGCCGAACACACAGCCTTCAACCGACCGATCATGACGTGTCGCAAGTGATGCGACCCGTTGTTTCGGCCAGCTCTTGGCTGATATGTCTCTGCAAGTTTTCATCGAACGTGCGTAGGTTTTAACATGGGAGCGCGGAAGTGCCTACTTATACGTTGAGGGGGTGAACTATTTTGAATCCGAATATCGCGATGCGTGGATAATTTGCGGACGCGGAAACCATGGGAGCAATCAACGTGAATGAACCGGGAAGATGATGAAGGAATTTTTAATGAGGAAGCCATGAAACCAGGAGCGGATGGAACATTCCTTAGTTTCATGGCTTCATGGCTTCCTCATTCAGTCGGCTTTGCCGCGCCGCGATGCCGCGATGACCCGTTTTACTTTGAAGGCGTGTTCAGTTCGCGGACGAAGATGTTTTTGAACCACACCACGGTGTTGTGTGCCTGCAATTCAATAGGGCCGAACGGCAGCAACGCCAAATCACGTTGCCAATAATTTTCCAGCGCAGTTCCGTTCACCACCAGTTCACCGTTCAGGAACACATGCACCTTGTCGCCCGCCATGATGACGCGGAATTGATTCCACTGCCCGATGGGTTTGTCCGCCACGAGCAGCGGTTTCGACGCATTCGTCTTGTTGTTGTAGAGACCGCCTGAGCCGACTTCGCTGCCGGACTTTGTGGGCTGCGTGAACGGATCCCAAATGTTGATTTGCGGCGTGCCGCGCAGATAAAAGCCGCTGTCCGCATGAGGCTCAATTTTGCAGTCCGCCAAGAATTCAAAGTTCACATAATCTTTCACGCTGCAAAGATTGTCGAAGCCCGTGCCGCGATACGTCAACGCGCCGTCCTCCACTCGCCAGTTGGTGCGGGCGAGATCGTCAGCCTTGGCCTGAGCCGCAGCGAGCGCAGGTGCAGACATCGCAGCGCGCATCGCAGGACTTCCGACAAGTCCTTTCCATCCGGTCAGATCGCGTCCATTGAAAAGTGAGATGAACCCATCACGCTTCAACGCGGCACTGGGCGTGGACGGAAGCTCCTTCACGCGGATGTTGCGGAACTCCACGTAGTCTTTATGCCCCAGAAGTCCGATGCGACCGCGCTCGCGGAACAAGCCCGGATGCTTCGCGATCATTGCCGGGTCATTGATGTCATTGATGTTCACATCCAGGATCGTCACATCATTCAACACCACCGTGATCTGGCGGCCGTTGGCGATGATCAACTGCGAGTTCCATTCGCCCACGGGTTTGAGCGCGCCTTTTTTCGCGGCGGCTACGTTATAGATCGAACCGTGAAATTGCTCCGGGCGCAGCTTGCCCCACTTACCCTTCTCCGCCGCGCCTTCCTCCAGCACTTGAATCTCCATGCCGAGATAAGCGGCGTCTCCCTCCAACGGCGTGCGGATGCCGATGCCGTTGTTTGAACCTTCCTCCAGTTTGAATTCAAAGCGCAGCGCGAAGTTCTCGTATTCCTTCTCGGTCAAAAGATTTCCGCCGCCGCCCCTCGCACAGAAGATCACGCCGTTCGTGACGCCAAACCCTGAGCCAAGTTTTTCCATCAACACCCAGCCATCCAACGACTCGCCGTTGAAGATGGATTTGAAGCCCGGTTCGACCCAGGCGGTTTTCGGAGTCGAGGAGGAACAACCCACGAGAGTGGCGACGATGGTTACGACACAGAGGATGCGGGCGAGGGCTGTTATTGTTTTTGACGAGCGATGTTTCATGCGATGGAGTTGAGTTGAATTCTTCAAGCGAGCGTTTGCGAAATGCGCTGAAGTGTCAAGCGGCGGTTTTCAATTGGCGGAATTCAAAGCGTCCGCACCTTCACCGGAGACGTTGCGCGAATGCTCTCAATGCACCGAGTTCAAACGCTGGAGAAGAACGATCCTCCGCTCTCGTCACTCGCCTTTGGATTTCAGCGCGTGGATGGTTTCGCGGATGGCTTTGTAGCGGGGGTGAGCGCGAAGTTTTTTCAGATCCGGGTCTTTGATCATCCAGTTGAAATCGCGGTAGCCGAGTGTGAGAGCTTTTTCAATCGCATCAGCGGCACGGTCGCATTGATCGGTTAGGGAATAGCTGCACGCGAGATTGTAGAATACGAGGGGATTTTCCGGCTCAAGTTCGGCGAGACGTTCGTCCACGTTGAGACCCTCGGAGTAACGACCGCGTTTGGTGTAATTGTCTCCCAACAACTGCAACGCCTCCACGTATCGGGGATCGCGACGGACTACGCCTTCCATGAATTGAATCTGAATGTCCAACGCCCGCGTTTGATCACGGGCCGAACGACTTTTTGACACGCTGCTTTTAGACGCCATACGACAAAGCCAGTTTCCTGAACCCACCAACGCAAGTCAACCCATCACGTTTTTGACCCATCGAAACCAGAATAGTTCCATCTCGATTTTTCCCGACAACTGTGGTATCACCTTCATCCATGATCATCCGGCTAACTCTGATAATTCTGAGCGTGGCGACGCTCGCCGCCCATGCAGATTGCACACTCACCAACCTCGGCATCAAGCCGCTCCCAGAAATGGGGTTCAGCACTTATCTCGGATACAGCGGTGGACTTTATCCTGGTGGCGCGAATCAGCGTCCGCCCGCGCACGAGGCTGCGGGCATCGCCATCGCGCAATCCATCAAGCCGCTCGATGGTGCGGGCAACGTGAACACGAACACTGGGAAAATTGTCGTGCTCTCGCTCGGCATGTCCAACGCCACACAGGAGTGGGCAACCAAAGGGACGAATAATTTCACACGACAAGCCACCAACGATCCGAGTTTGAACCCAAGAGTTCGCATCGTGGACGGTGCCATCGGCGGACAAGACGCGCCGAAGTGGACCAATATTTTATCAACAAATTGGACTCAAGTCGTCACACAGCGCTTGTTCGTGGCGGGCGTGAATTCCAATCAGGTGCAGGTGCTTTGGTTGAAAGAAGCCATCGGCGGCCCGCACACCTACGGCGCGTTTCCCGCCCATGCGCAGGCGTTGAGAGATCAAATGGCAATGATCCTCCGCAACGCAAAATTTTATTATCCCAATCTTAAACTTGCCTATCTCGCGCCGCGCACCCGCGCTTACACGTCCGTGTTCGGCGCGTTGAACCCAGAGCCGTACGCGTTTGAAACCGGGTTCGCCTCCAAATGGTTGATCGAAGATCAGATCAACGGCAGCACCAATCTGAATTGGAATCCCACCAACGGCCCAGTCGTCGCGCCGTGGATTTCGTGGGGCGCATACACTTGGATGGATGGGATCGTGCCGCGCGGTGATGGGTTGACGTGGTTGTGTTCAGATTTGGAAACAGACTTCACCCATCCGAGTACGAACGGCGTCGAAAAGGTCGCGCGCCAGTTGGTTTCATTTTTCAAGACCGACGCGACCACGACTCCGTGGTATCTGAAAACAAATTCTCCCGGCGGGCCATCGTGCGCGCCCACCGGCAGCCCGACGAATGGCAACGCGCCGTTGACAGTGACCTTTCTTTCCAACGCCACTGCTGGCTCCGCACCGGGTCGCGACGCGCAATGGACGTACGAAGATGGCGAGTCGGGAACCAACTTCAATCCCGTGAAGATTTTTTACACGCCGGGGATTTATCGCGTTCGCCACACGGTCACGGATACCAATGGCAACACGGCAAGGGGCGTCGTGACAATAAAAGTGAACAGCACCTACGAATTCTGGGCGGCGGCCAAGTTCACCGCCACAGAGTTCACCAACACGCTCATCAGCGGTTACGCCGCGAATCCCGACGGAGATCGTTACCCGAATCTTCTCGAATACGCGATGGGTCGTGAACCTAAATCGTCTGATGGCGCGACGTTCCCGACGTTGCTCTTCACCAACAATCTCGTCCAACTCACCTATCCACATCTCAAAGCCGCGGCGGATGTCGCGCTCACATTGGAAGTGTCGCCCGACCTGACGAACTGGGCGAGTGCCGCGCCATTCTCCATCGTGGACGGCGGGCCGATTGAAACAATCACCGTTCAGGAATCCGTCTCCACGAATGCGGCGCGATTCTTCCGGTTGCGCGCTCTCAAATAGTCTGGTCTGCGCGGGTGGGGAGCACCAGGCGCGTCTCAGCCACACCGCACTTTGAGGGCGATTGACGCGAAATCCTTCGATCACAGACGGGCAGATAATTTTACTTCTTCTCCTCAAACTTGAGCGAAGCGGAGTTGATGCAATAGCGCAAGCCGGTGGGATTCGGACCGTCGTTGAACACATGACCGAGATGTCCGCCGCACTTGGCGCAAAGAACCTCGGTGCGTTTCATCGTGTGGCTGCTGTCATCGGCTTCTGCGACAACCTTCGAGTTTGCAGGCGCGTAGAAACTCGGCCAGCCGCAGCCGGAATCGTACTTCGTGTCCGACGCGAACAGCAACTCGCCACACCCCGCGCAGCGATAATCGCCTTTGTCTTTCGTGTCCCAATACTCACCCGTGAAGGCGCGTTCTGTTCCCTTCTGGCGCAGCACGGCATATTGCTGGGGCGTAAGTTTTTTTTTCCACTCTTCGTCGGATTTGGTGATCGGGGTGTTCATGATTGTATTGGTGATTTCAGCCGAGGAGCCGGGCGTGCCAGCGGCTTGTTGATTGGCGGGTCGAGTCGCTGAGTTGCAGCCAGCCAGCAAAACTGTCGCGCTCAAAAGCGTGATGGAAAAAAAGTGTTTCATAATTACGTCATTCGTTCGTCGGCTTGATGAATGGACCCTTACAGCCGCTTAAACTCAAAAATGGTGTCACCCTGACTTTGCCCTCACATTGGAAACCTAGGAAGCCTTGGCACAATGGCATTTCGGTCTCCCTTGCCTCTGTTTTGTGGCTGTCCTTTTTGTTCCATTTTCCTTTCGCGGTCAAGCCTTCGGTAACAATCGGGTGCGATTCAAAGTGACGGTCAGCATTTGTGGTGGGAGTTCTCGCGCTGCGAGAACTCCGCCCGCGTAGAGCGGGCGGAATCGGGCGACAAGGGACTGCGCCGCTGTACGCGGCA
>JANNAO010000470.1:0-3332 GCA_031384405.1 Verrucomicrobiota bacterium
TTGGCAGCCGCCCCGATTTCGCAGTGCTGATTTATCCGGTCATCACCATGGGCGAAAAAACCCACGGAGGATCACGGGCGAATTCGCTGGGGTCGAATCCAACCGCCGAAATGCTGGTGCTTTATTCCAACGAGAAACAAGTCACCGACCAAACCGCGCCTACGCGAAGCCCGATGAGATACGAGTGGAAGTCGGTCCGGGCCGGAGCGCGTTCGTAGAGCTGATTTGCCGCTGATGAAAACCACATCAGAGATACCGATGCCGCGCCGAACGACGAGAGGTTTTATGTCGCCTGGGATAAAGTCGAATGCCTTTCGGAAATTCATTCAGCAACACGGCGATGGAAAACTGGTGGTTTGCGCCATTGACACAATCCCCTTGGGATTGCAGAAACCAAAAGACTTCTCGCTCTGCAGCAGGGCATTCTCCAATTGCAAATTCTGAAAGGCATTAATCCATGACCAACCACTCAGCCATGCCTGAAAAGATTATGAAGCTATTTCTAAAATTATTCTGCGCACTTTTTTTGGCGGCAAACTTCCTTGCCTGCGCGATCGGAAACGTGTGCGCCGCCTTGCCTGACGAATCCACGACGACCAAAGAGAAGATTAAGAACCACGAATCGCCTCAGAAACAAACCACCCGGCCAGCCGAACAGAATCATCTCGCGACGAGGCCAGACTCCGAGGAAGGGTTTGTCTCGATGTTCAACGGCAAAGACCTCACCGGATGGGCCGGATCGGATTTTGCCGTCGAGAACGGCATTCTGGTTTGTCACGGTCATCACGGCGGCGGTCTGAGCTATACGAAATCCGAGTTCACCAACTTCGTCCTGCGGTTTGAGGTGAAACTGTCTCCGGGCGCAAACAACGGCTTTAACT
This sequence comes from Verrucomicrobiota bacterium, assembly GCA_031384405.1. Taxonomy (GTDB): domain Bacteria; phylum Verrucomicrobiota; class Verrucomicrobiia; order Limisphaerales; family JADLHS01; genus JADLHS01. Next base: position 882 of record JANNAO010000470.1, read on the forward strand.
TCCGCACCGATGGCGCGATCTGGAATGAAATTCAAATCCTCGACGACACCCACCCGACGTACACGAACCTCCATCCGTATCAGGCGCACGGCTCGATCTATGGCGTCGCGCCAGCAAAGCGCTGCTTCCTCAAGCCGGTCGGCGAATGGAATTACCAAGAGGTCACCGCCGATGGCAGTCACATAACGGTGCGACTGAACGGCGAAGTGATCGTTGACGTTGAACTCAGCAAGCTGGACCTCGACAAGTGTCTGGACGGCACCGCTCATCCCGGACTTGGCCGCACGCATGGCGGGATTGGCTGGCTGGGTCATCTCAATGGTTACGAGAAAGTGGGAGCGGTGTACTTCCGCAACATCCGCATCAAGACACTTCCCTGAAATATGAAGTCACATGACTCAGACAATTTTGTTCCCAAGCCCGGCTCGCGCCAGTGGTTCAACATTCCGAAGTGGGTTCACGCTGGCGCGTGGGGCGGCATCCTTGCGCTGGTGCTGCTGCTAATCGCAGTCGCCCATTATTACGATGGGCGCAATGTCTGGAGCGGCTGGACAGAAGCGCGCGAGTTGCGGCGTCCAAATTATGCCGAGCGGGTTTATCCCGATGACTTCCTCCGCACCCGCGCCAACTCGTGGTCGAATCTGGCTTACGTCCTCGTGGGCTTTTATGCCATTGGTTTGGCGTGTCATGACCGGCGACGTAACCCGACGAGCGTCGGCGGCTATCTGGTCAGCACGCCGCCCATGAGCATTCTGTTTGGTGTGGCGTGTTGCTATCTCGGATTTGGCAGCGGTCTCTTTCACGCGTCGCTGACCCGCTGGGGACAGCAGCTCGACGTCGCCGCGATGTATGCGCCGATGCTGGTGCTGATCGCAATCAATCTCGGAAGCTGGATTCCGCGCATCAAAATTCCCGGCGGTCAGAGAGGCTTGCCAACCTGGCCGCTCCTGGCGGCGCTGATGCTCGTCGCCAGCTTTCTGTTTTACTACTACAAATGGTCCATGAGTTCCGTGAAGGTTCTTTCAACCCTGATCCTGTCCCTCACGGTGCTGGCGGTGCTGGAAGAATTCATCCGTCGCCGTCGGAAAACTTTCTGGTGGCTGATCCTGTCGTTCGTGACCTTGGTTGGCGCGCGGGTTTGTTGGGAACTGGACGTGGCGAAAAAGTTCAGCGGGCCGGATGCGTGTCTGCAAGGTCACGCCGTCTGGCATCTGCTCTCGGCGCTTTCGCTCGCCACCCTGTATTTCTATTACCGGGTGGAAGGGAATTCAGACCGATCCGAAACAATCATCGAACCGCGCCTGACATGAACCCCTCGCAGAGAATTGAAACCATGCACCGCCGGAATTTCATCAAGGCCGCTGCCGGTGCGGCCTGCTTCAGCGCGTTGGGGTCAACCGCGCTTTGGGCGGAGGACAAGACCGGCGACAAGCCCGTCTCCGTGACCGAGGACGAACTCATTCGCGAACTCGTCCGGGCCAATGACAATCAAGTTCAAGATTATTTGCAACGACAGGAACGGCGGAGCGCGCACCGCTGGCTGGGGGGCATTCCCAATGAACATGGGATTTACTCGCCTCACGAAGGAGCGCGCTTCATCTCGGTGCTCGCCTGTGCTGCGGCATCACCCGAGTCCGCGCATTTCCGTTCGCCCGCACTGATCGAGCCGCTACAACTGGCCGCGCGTTTCCTGCGAACCGCCCAACACGAGGACGGGACGATTGATCTCTACTCAACCAACTTTCGTTCTCCGCCCGACACTGCCTTCGCTTTGGAAACGGTGTGTGAGGCGTTCGCGATTTTGAAGCGTGGCCAGTGGTCGCCGCACGATCCACTGCTGGCCGACTTGCGCGCTTTCATTGTCAAAGGCGGCGCGGCGCTCGTCACGGGTGGAATCCATACGCCGAATCATCGCTGGGTGGTTGCAGCCGCGCTCGCGCGAATCCATTCGCTGTTTCCTGATGCGAGATATGTCGCGCGTATCAACCAATGGCTGGCGGAGCAGATTGATATTGATCCGGACGGCCAATACACGGAGAAGAGCACCGGCAATTATTCCGCGATCGTCAACCGCTGTCTGCTCACCGTGGCGCGATTGCTGGATCGTCCGGCGTTGCAGGATGCCGTGCGGCGCAATCTGGAGATGACCCTCTACTACGTCCATCCCGATGGCGAAGTGGTCACCGAAGCTTCCACGCGGCAGGACAAATATCAGCGCGGCAGCATGGCCGGTTATTTTTATTCCTATCGCTATCTGGCGTTGCGCGACGGCAACGGACAGTTCGCCGCCATGGCCCGCCAGATTGCCCTCAACTCACGCAGCCGACTGGTCAGCGATCTCCCCGCATTTTTGGAAGATCCCAATTTGCAGCGGCGAATGCCCGAGAGCCAGGCCCTGCCGACGAACTACGCCAAACTGTTCCGCCATTCCGGGCTGGCGCGGATTCGACG
>JANNAO010000515.1:0-2144 GCA_031384405.1 Verrucomicrobiota bacterium
GTTTGAATACAAACGCGGCTACAAGTTTTCCACATACGCCACCTGGTGGATCCGCCAGGCCGTCTCCCGCGCCATCGCCGATCAAGCCCGCACCATCCGCATCCCCGTCCACATGATTGAAACGATCAACAAACTGATGCGATCCCAGAAACGGTTGCTTCAGGATTTTGGACGCGAACCCACAGCCGAAGAGATATCGGAAGACATGCAACAACCCGTCGAGAGGGTTCGTGCCATCATGAAAATGGCGCAGCAACCCATCTCCCTCCAATCTCCCGTGGGCGACGGTGACGACACCAGTCTCGCCGACTTCATCGAAGACAAGAATTCACAAAACCCGATAGACATCACCAGCTTCGCGCTGCTCAAGGACAAACTCACTGACGTTCTCTCCAGCTTGAACGAACGCGAACGCAAAGTCCTCGAACTTCGCTTCGGCATCGGCGATGGCTTTGCCCGCACGCTTGAAGAAGTTGGGAAAACTTTCCGGGTCACCCGCGAACGCATCCGCCAGATCGAAGCCAAGGCTCTCAGAAAAATGCGCCACCCCACACGCATCCGGCAACTGCATGGATTCCTAGAGATCGAAGACATCGCAGAGTTGCTGGCCGGAAAATTCGCGAAGTAATACCAAACACAATTGAACGTCATTACTTGGATTTAAGCCAAAACTCATAATCTCAAAAGGAAACCGGAGACTTCGCGCTTTTCTGAGTTTCTGAGTTTTGGCTAATTCAATGGCAGTGGGGACGAGGTGAGGGGCTTTCGGTAGTTCGACCGATCTTCTACGGTAGTTGGTATCAAGGAACAGTCCTGACTCCATAAAAACGGTGGCTGCGAATTGCGCGGCAGAATGGTACTCTGTCCGCGCCTCCTTCCCGGTGGCCGACACTGAATGCACTGGATCGCCGCCGCACTCCTCTCCGCGCTATTTCTCGGCGTGTACGAGCTTTGCACCAAGCACGCCATTCGCCACAACGCCGTGCTGCCCGTCTTGTTCTTCAGCACGCTGACGGGCGCGTCGGTTTGGGGAATCTTGCTCACCTTGGAGTTGCTCGCGCCAAACTCATTGCCGCAATCACTCATCACAGATCGGCTCACGGGTTTCCAACATCTCCAACTCGCCCTCAAGTCCGCCATCGTCGCGTCCTCGTGGATTTTCACCTACTTCGGATTGAAACATCTGCCGCTCTCGCTCGGTTCACCGATCCGGGCGATGAGTCCACTCGTCGTGTTGGTAGGAGCGGTGTTGATCCTCGGTGAACGGCTCACCTTGCTGGAATCTCTCGGTGTGCTGACAACCATCGCCTCCTTCATCGCACTGTCCATCGCCGGGCGCGGTGAGGGAATCCATTTTCATCGCAACAAATGGGTTTGGTTTCTCGCGGCGGGAACTGTGCTGGGTGCGATGAGCGCATTATACGACCGGCACTTGCTCGGCACGTTGCGCTTTACGGTGCCGACGGTGCAGGCATGGTTTTCGATCTACCTGCTCGTATTCTTCACCCCAATTATGATCGGCTGGCAACGGCGTTGGTGGTCGCGCAACGAATTTCACTGGCGATGGAGCGTGCCGGGGATTGCACTGGCACTGCTCGTGGCGGACTACATTTACTTCAGTGCGTTATCCGAGCCTGACGCGTTGGTATCAGTCGTGATGAGCTTGAGACGCGGCAGCACACTGGTGGCTTTTGCGGGTGGGTTGTTGCTGCTCGGCGAGCGGACAGACTTGATGAAAACTCTGGCGGTGTTGGGAATTTTAGTGGGAATCGTGCTGACGATGCTGGGGTGAGATCAAATCCACACACCGACTCAAAAGCAGCGAGAACCGACCACGTTAACGAATACTGGCCAGCCTCAATCTTTACCACGGCCCTTGTCGCCACCCTTGCCGCCCTTGCCGCCTTTGCCACCCTTGTCATCGTCTTTACCCTCGCCATGATCCTTATCGTCGTCATCGCAATCATACTTGGTCACGCGAGGGTCTTTGTGTTTCACCACCAAGGTCGCTTTGCCGATTTTATAGACCTCAGCATTGTTACGCATCGTATCCACGTCTGCGGTGATGTTTTTCAAGTACTCGGGAGTTGTGGAAACCACCTTGCCAGTTGAAGGATCAAACGACTGCCCTGCCTCCACCGTCG
>JANNAO010000547.1:0-2920 GCA_031384405.1 Verrucomicrobiota bacterium
TCGCCATCGCTGCCGGTGGATTCGCGATCCGGCTTGCCGTACATCGCACGGACTTGTTCGCGGGTCATGCCCTTTTCCGGGTCTTTCTCGTTCTGGTTTTTGGCTTCGGCCTGCTTCTTCTGTTTCTCGGCGGACTTCGCATCAGCCGCCGTCGTGCTGGACGTGCTGCTTGAGTTTGAACCGGTGGTGGCGCAACCGACAGCGATCATTGCTGAGGTCGCGAGGATGAGGATGTGTTTTGTTTTCATTTTCATCTGTGTTGTTTGTGTTAACTGACTTTTGGTTGGTACGACGTTTGTAAAAAATTACTGCTTGTTCGATTGCGGCTACAACTCATTGAGAACCGCCGCTTGGTTCACCGTGATGGTTCTGCTCGGCCCGAACAATCCCTCGGCACCAGCATCCAATTTGGGCAGGGCGAAACTTGAAAGCTCGCCTTCGATTGTCAGTTGCTGGCCCTTCTTGAAACCTTCCACCACGCTCTTTTTGTCTGAGGGGAAAACCGCATGGACATAATAATTCTGCGGCCATTTGCCTGATGACTTGAAGTTCACAGAGCCGTCTGACTTTTTGATCGAGTCAATCGTGCCGCTGTACTTGAAACGCTTCGCTTGGTAACGGTCTTCAAATACGCGCCCATTGAGTTTGGGCGTGATGCCCTTCTGCGCGTTCCGAACGACCACCATGCAGTCTGCCAATATCGAAACAGGGTCGAGCATTTTCACTTCTGCCGTTGCTGGAGCAGCAGGTGCGGGCGCAGGTGTTGGTGCTGATGCTGTCGGCGGTGGCTGTGACCAGGTCGCCGTGCGCGTATCTTTTACCGGCTGAGTAGCTGCTGGAGCAACGGCGACAGGCGGAACAACCGGCGCAGAAGTTGGCTGCACAACTTTTGGCGGCTCGGCATTGGCTTGCGCCAAACGCTCTGGTGTCATCATCACAACCATTCCGCTTTTCAACACTCCATGGACATTTCCCGAACTGGCCGATGAATAAGCCATCACATCCGTGTTCGGTGCGGTTGAGTCTTTGCCTTTGCCGCGATACTCGAAGGGTTTGCCCTGCTCGCTGTCGAACAGGATGTCGCTCTTCGTGTAGTCCGGAGTCAACTCATCGAGCGTATCAGGAAACTTACCGCTGTGATCGCCCGCATAAAGATTCAAGGCCAGGCCGATTTGACGGAGCTTAAGTCCAGTGTTGAGCACCGGTTGCTGTTGCTGCGATTGCGATGGTTGCGGTGTTCGATTCTCCTGTGTGACTCGAACGGTTGGAGACGTTGGCACTGTTACCGCCGGAACACTCGCCATCTCCTCCTTTGGCTCGGTCGTCTGACGCGGTGACGATGATTTGTTTTTCAAGGCGAAGAAAACACCGACGCCGACAATGACCACCACTCCGATGGCCGAACCAATCAACAATCCACGACGCCCAGTCCCGCTCGTGGTTGTGGATGCTGTCGCAGTCTGCGTCTTCGGCGTGGGCGGTGCGGGCGGCGGGACGAATGGCGCAGGTTGTTGCGACTTCGTCTCCACTGGTGCTGCTTCTTTCGCAACAGGTGGCGGTGGCGTCCACGTTGGTTTTGGTACGGCGACCGCAGGCGGAGGAGGAGGAGGAGGAACGCTTCCTGACATTGTCGCTGGTGGCGGCGGGGCGGTCCATTTCGGTGGAGGCGGTGGCGGCGTGTAGGCCATAGGATTATTTCCTCCGTTCGATTTCATTCACGCTACCAGCGATTTTTTTGACGTTGTTGGCGAGATTTACCAAGAGCGAAACGCCGTCAAAATATAATCCGATCACGGAGTTGGCGAAGTAAATCGCGATCACGCCAAGCACAAACGACCCCACCTTTGCACCTGCTCCATAAGTGTTGAAAGCTCCAATAGAAACCACCACCAGAGCCACGATGCAGAAGATCACATGGACGGCTGGCCGAGTCACCACCGCTACGAATGTCAACACGGGCACATCGGATTGTGCTGTGGGCAGCACCTTGGACTTGCCCCAAGCACTCAACGTCGTGACGGCTTGCTTGATGAGTGTGTAGGGCAGCTTAAAGAACTGTCCAACCACCAAAAACAATCCAAAGAAACTGGCCCCCCAACTAAACTCGCCGGGCGCGTCATCAGCACTCCGCGACTGTTGTCCCGCCGCCACATCGCCATATCGGATCCAATTGCTCGTCCCCTCCACGATGACGTTCGTTTGATTATTGATGACGCCATCGCGCGCCAGTTGGCGCAGTTGTTCGAGCGTGACCGGGCCGACGGGTTTGTTGTTCGAGTCTGAGTAGTGATAGTTTGTTTCGTTCATAGGTTTTTTATTAACGGTTGAGGTTTGTTTTTTTCTGCGTTCGAGAAGACCCGCTGGTTTCGGTTGACGGACAGGTTTATTAGAAATTCATTCAGTCCATTTTACGCGCCTCCATTGCCACCTTGGTAATCAATCGCACCCGGCTCGAAATCAGCCGCTTCGCAGGTTGCCGACGGGCGTGGAAAAGAGGGGGTGAAATCCAGCGAGGGCTATTCATGTAGATCGCTGGTGTCATACAATCACCGAGCCGAGGCTGGCGGCGGGACGTTCACGTTGGAATTGTATTCAACGGTTTCCACTGGGATACCCTGTTGTGTTGGAACGACGCGATTAAACCAGAGAACGCAGCCCTGTCAATCAGCCGTTTGAAACTTTTGTATTCGGACTTTTAATCAATGCTTGTAGGCGACGACGTGAGGAGTCGTTCATCGTTGAGAAATTATTCGGAAGCTCAGAAGCACTCCTCACGTCGTGCCCTACAAGGACGCGCATTAAGTTGGCCGCAGACAAGGTAAGCTTGAACTCCAATCAACCCACACTCGGCAGCTTCACCGTCGCGGTTGTTCCCACGCCGAGTTCGCTTTGCACCGTCAATGCGCCGCCGTGTAGCTCC
>JANNAO010000565.1:0-8163 GCA_031384405.1 Verrucomicrobiota bacterium
TCGCCATCGCCCGCGCGGCGATCCGTAACGCATCGTTGCTGCTGTTCGATGAACCCACGACCGGTCTGGATGAAGCCAATGAACGCATAGTGATCGAAGGGTTGAAGAATCTAAGTCGCGGCCGCACCGCGCTGTGGGTCACGCACAATCCGCGTCACGCGGAAATCGCGGACGTGGTGTTGCGGATTGATAACGGGAAGGGGGAATTGTTGCCAGCCAGCGTGGGGGTGAACACGAGCAACGAAGTTCAACATGTATGAGAACTCGCGTTGAACACAAGAGAATGCCGGAGTGTGCCCGTCCTCGGGCACAGCGACGCACGCACGCACGAGGCGACAGAGGAGTTCAAGAGTCTTTAGTCCGCGCCACGTTGCTGCGCCCGGGGACGGGCGCACTCCGATCACGTTCGGTGCAATCCCAACGGGATTCTTCAACGTTGTTTCGGGAAACATTTGTGGAGTCAAATCATGCTCTCGCACGCTGAACAGGATTTGATCCGGCGCGACATCGCGCTGCCGGGACTGGCGACATTGCTCGATGCAGCCGTGTTCCGCGCCGCATTACAGGCTTCAGCGGACGCGCAGATCGGAGCCGTGCGATTGGATTACCTTCGCTACAAGCCGGGGCAAAATTGCATCGCCGCCTACACGCTGACCGTGGCCGGTGCAGAGGTGGAATGTCACGCGAAGGCGTATCGTCAGTGCGATGGCGCGAAGCTGGAGAAGGCGAAATTGCGCCCGGCGATTTCCGGCGCGTTGGGCAGCGGTCGTTTCATCTGGCCGCAAACACGCATCGAAGTGTGTGTGTTTCCGAACGACAACAAGCTCGGTTCACTCGCGCTCATGGGGGATGCGGCGCGGCGCGAAGATTTCCTGCGCCGGCATCTCTTCGGACACGAGCAACTCTGGCAAAGCGAAGTTTGCACGCTGGCCTACAAACCTGAACGCCGCTGGGTCGGCGCGCTCGAAGTGGATGGAACACCGCTTGCCGTCTGCAAATTCTACGGCGAGTCGGCGTTCGAGTCGGCGCGTTCGAAATCGAAATGTTTCCGCAACGGCGAGGTGTTGCGCCTCGCGCCGTTGATTGGTCGCTCCAAAAGCCGGGGCGCGTTGTTCTACGACTGGCAACGGGGAGAGTTGCTGAGTCAGGCCATGCTTGGTCCGACGTTTGATTCCGCCGTGATGTTCCGCGTGGGTGTGGCACTGGCGGAATTGCAGCGGCAACCCACGACGAATCTGAGCCTGCGATCCGGCGATGCCGCCGCACGCGAGATCGTCAGTCTTGGTGAATTTCTGGAGTTCCTGCTGCCCGCCGAGGCGGAGCGCGTCCACGACATCGCGGCGCGTCTCGCTGCAAGCATCGGCGGTCTGCCACAGGGCGACTCGGTGGTGCATGGAGATTTCTACGCGAAACAAATCCTGTTCAGCGGCGGCGAAATCACGGTGCTCGATCTCGATGAAGCGGCGCGCGGCGACGCTGCGGACGACCTCGGAACATTTCTCGCGCACCTCGAACGCGAGGTGGCTGTGGGAAGATTGAACGCATCGCACCTCGTCACGTTCCGCTCGCAACTGCTCGCAGGTTTCGCATCACAAGCGGGCGACGTTGATTCAAAGCTGGTGGAACTCTACACGGCGGCGAGGTTGTTCGGCAGGCTGCCGCAGTTCTTTCGCAATCACGATCCCGAATGGTCGCAACGCACCCGGGAATCGTTGGAACGCGTGGCGGCGTTGCTCGGAGGGAGTTGTCTGAACGAGATTTCACGGCCTGAAACCCGTCAACGGAGCGCGGCTGTGTCGCAGACCAGCCGCAGCAAATCCGAGTGTGCTGCGGCTGGCTTTCAGCACAGCCGCGCTCCGTATAAAGGAGAGAGCGGCACGCCGACGGGACTAACGACGGGATTCGATGCGAAGCTTCCAGCCTTGGAAATCGCGCTCGCGCCGAAGGTGGCTGAATCCAAATTGGCGTCCGCGCTCACGGAAACTTATCCCGACATGGAAACGCTCACGTTGCAGAGCGCGACACTCCGGCGTCACAAGCCGGGTCGCCGCGGACTGATCGAGTATCACCTCACGGTAGGGCGCGTCACTCCGTTCGCGCCGGGGACTGTTGCAGGCGATGACGGCGCGCACGGAGTGGCGCGCCCTACCACCGCTGTCACGTTGCTCGGCAAATTGTATCGTCGCGGTGTGGACGTTGAGAACGTGGCGGCGGTTCGTGAGTTGATCAAATCCGGTTTTGGTGGCGACAGCGCGGATGGCATTTCCATTCCTGATTTCGTGGGCGCGTTGCCGGAGATGGGCATGACGTTGCAACGACGGGAGAGTGGACGGCCTTTGGCGGAATCGCTGACCGGAACGGACGGTCAGTCGGCGGCGCGGCGCGCGGCTGATGCGATCTGCAAACTGCATCGCAGCAGTGTGCTGTTGCGGAAGACGCATACGGTCGCCGACGAACTGGAAATTTTGGACGCGCGACTGACTGCGCTCGCGGGACGGCGTCCAGAATGGGAGTTGCGCCTGCGCGGGTTGTGGCGCGAGTGCCGGAAAATGGCCGCGCGATTGCCCACCGTCACGCCGCGTCCGATTCACCGGGATTTTTATCACGACCAGTTGCTGCTTGATGATCGTCGCGTGTGGCTGCTCGATCTGGATTTGTTGTGCGCGGGGGATCCGGCGCTGGACGCGGGGAACTTCATCGGTCATCTGATCGAATGGGGCGTGCGTGCGCCGGAACACCGCGCTGCGTTCGATGCGGCGGCGGCGGCGTTCACCGAACGATTCATCGAGCATGGCGGCACGGATACGACGGGGGCGGTGGAGATTTACGCCACGCTGACGCTGGCGCGGCACGTGAGCCTCAGCGCGCAATTTCCTGAACGCGCGGCGTTCACGGAACGGATCCTCGCGGTGTGCGAGGAGCGTTGCGGCAGCCTGTATGAAACATTTCGACCGACGGAACTTGTCGGTTCTGATTTATGAAAATCCAATCCAGATCAGTCAGTTCGATCTCCGAAGTGGCGGCGGGCATCCCTGCCTGCCGTGGAGGGCGCGCATCCTTGCCGCCCGGACAAAACGTTGTTTTCCAACCGACGTTTGCAGCTTCCGTGTCTCACTCATGCGTGCGGTTCTTTCCGCCGGGCTGGGAAGCCCGGCTCTACGGCAGGCAGGGATGCCCGCCGCTACATCCTTCAGTGCGCGGCTTCACGCTCATCGAACTACTGGTAGTCATCGCCATCATCGCGATTCTGGCGGCGATGTTGTTGCCTGCGCTTGCGATGGCGAAACAGAAAGCTCAAGCGATTTCTTGCACGAACAATTTGCGGCAGATGGGGCTGGCGATTCAGCTTTATGCGGGCGACTACCAGGATTATCTCGTGCCCGCCGAATACAACGTGAGCAACGGCGCGAAGTTCGAGGAAGGCGGGCGACGTTGCTCGTGAATGGCGGTTATCTCACCGCGCCCAGGGCATCCGCTTACGGAACGATTGCGGGTGGACGCTCAGTGTTCCAATGTCCGTCCGGCAAACCCGATGTCTATTCAGTGAACCCCACGTCGCGCGACGATGGCGAGGGCGCGAAGGCGTTTGCGTTCACGTCCGAGAGCACCGGCAGCAAGTTCTTCGTCCACTCGTGGTATGGCATCAATGGCGGGCTGGGCGGGGTTAGAAAGTATCCGTTCACCCGCTGGCCGGGCGACGATGGCTCGCGCGCGTTGAACAAACTGACGCGCACCGCAAGCAACTCGCAGATGCCTGCGCTGTTCGACGGTTGGTGGATTCACAACGGCAAGGACGAACGCATCAACGCGCGGCACGGCAAGGGCACGCGCTCGAATGTTTCGTTCCTTGATGGCCATGCGGAATCCTTCGCCACGTTCCGCATTCCGAGCGTGGACGAGCCTGAAATCGTGAACGGCATCCAGTGGCGTTACCCGAACTCCAGCCTGCCATGAACAAGAAGAACATCCTGATCGCCACCGCCTCGATCGCGGTCATCGCTGCTTCGATGCTGTTCGTGTGGAAGAATCATTTCGCCGCGCCGAAGATCAATCTGGCATTGCACGAGGGCATTGTCACCGCGTTGGCAGAGGAAACCATCCGCTGTCTCGACAACCGGGGCGACATTCTCGTTATCACGATGGCGGACGGTGATTCGGAGATACTGGCGGCGCAGTTTGCCGCGTTTCGTGAACGCATCGGTAAATCAAATGTGCAGATCAAGGAAGTGCAATTGATCGAATCAGAGAAGAAAGACAAATACGGGCCGGGCATCGGTTTGTCCGCAAGCAAGCTGGCACGAGAGGTGAAGAAAAACACGCGGCGCGAAGGGATCGTCTCGTTCGTTGGCTTGCCGAAACCGGATGATGATGAGTTTGCAGCATTGGGTGAAGCAGTGCCGCCGCTGCTGACGTTCTCTCGCAATGCGGACAAACTCGGCCCGTTGCTCAAACGAGGGATGCTCAAGGCTGCCATCGTGCCGCGTTTCAAATTTCCTGCGCCCGGCCCGGAAACGCCGCGCACTTCAGGCGAGTGGTTCACAAATCAATATCAGGTGGTGCGTCCGGCGGGGATTGTGGCTGGGCACTGATTAAATTTGGTCAAGGCGCGGGCGTTCTCTCCAACGTCGCGTTCGCGGAGATGTTCTTCGGGTTCGATAAGACGCGCCTTGACCTTTGATTTGATTCGCGAGGTTTGATTTTGTTCCGGGATCGGAACGGAATTGGGGCGACTGTTTTATTGCGCGCTGTGAAACCCCACTGAACCCCCATGTTTAACCCGTGGCAAGCTGGCTGCTAGAGAGCTATCGCGTCAGTGTGATTTTCATGTCATGCTGGCGCGGTAACAATGCGAACTCTTGAACCCATCGCCGGGATATGTTCCTGCCACGGCAGGCGGTGGAGTTGCGTACTGATCGCGTTCGCAATGTTGTGTGCTGGAGTTGCCGATGGTCAGACGCTTCAAGATTTGTTCGCCAACCGACAGACCATTACCAGCACCAACGGCCAGACTTCCAGAAGCAACACCACGGCTACAGTTGAAGCCGGAGAACCCAAACACGGCGGCAAACCCGGCGGACGCTCGTTGTGGATTTCGTGGGTCGCACCGACGAACGGTGTCATCCGCTTCGAGACCGAGACAAGTGGTTTTGACACGTTGTTGTCCGCGTATCAGTTCACGAATGTCGCGGGGTCAACCTTCACAGACTTGCGGGAGGTCGCGCGGGCGGATGACTCTGAAGGATTAGATGATGAGAGCGAGATCAAGTTCGGAGTCTATGCCGGTGAAACGTATCAGATTGCTGTGGATGGATATTTCGGCGCAGTCGGCAAAGTGGAACTCAGTTGGGACTTTGATCCATTGCCGTCGCCGCCCGCCAAAGTGCTGTCGTCACCACCGGATCGTTCGGTGAATCTCGGCGAGACCGTTACTCTTAGCGTCACCGTCACCAATGCGGCGGGCAGCGACTTTGCGTGGTATTTCAACGGGAATGAACTGTCGTCATCGAGTACCAATCTGATCCTCTCCAACTTTTCGGCGGCGAAAGTCGGACGCTACAAGTTCCGCGTGAACTCCGGCGGCGGTGTTCAATACTTCTCCATCCCCACAGAAATCCAGATCAACACCGATGGCTCATCCAACACGCTGGCGCAGCCGAAATTCCGCGACACTTCCAACACTCCGCTCATCGGCACCAATGGCGGCGGGGGCAGTTCGCTCCGCATGTTGAACCTCGTTTCCGGTGGCGGCGGGATCACTCCGATGAACTTGGGCGTCGTTCGCGGCTACAACGGCAGCCAGATTTTTAACACCACCTACGCCGTGACCGATCCCGCCGAGCCGCCGCATTGTAATGTCATCGGCGGCGCGTCGTATTGGTTGCTCTATCAACCCCCGACCAATGGCACGATCACGCTCGATACGATTGGCAGCACGTACGACACGGTGATGGAAGTTTATACCTACAACGGCGCGCTCACGGGCTATCAGGACTTGATCCAACTCGCGTGCAGCGACAACGCATTCGCTTCCAATAACGCCTCGCGCGTCGTGTTTCCCGTGGTGAAGACGCGACAATATCTCGTGGCCGTGGATGGCGTCGCCGGAGCGCGCGGCATCGCGTGGCTGAATTATTCCCTCAATACGAATCAACCCGCGCAAGCACCATCGCTCACCGGCGCAACATCACCCATCGTCGCACCGCAGGGCGCAACTGTGGCGATGGTTGCTCCCGTGACTGGCGCGCCGCCGCTCATGTTCACTTGGCGAAAGAACGGCGTCGTGATCCCCGGCGTCAGCACCAGCCCGCTCGTCCTCGCCAACGTGACGACGAATTCCACGGCGAACTATTCCTTCGCCGTCACCAACGATCTCGGCGGCCCGGCGCAATCCTCCATCGGACTCACCGTCATCCCGCAACCGTCCTGCACGTTGTCGAGCGTCGTGGGATTGCCCAACGCGCTCAAGCTGAGTTTCCCGACGCTGGCCAGCAGATATTATTTCGTCGAGGACTCCACGAATCTTTCCGCTTGGACGGCGTGGCCTACGTTTTACATCGGCGACGGAAATCCCATCAACGCCTACGTGTTGAAAAACGGCAACCGCTTCTTCCGCGTGCGCGTGGAGTAATCTGCTCCGCTTTCGGAACAGTTCCGCCGCGTTCGCTGGTCAGTGCTTCAAGTTTCCTCACGAATTCAGCCTGAACTCCGGTTGGCAGAGTCATTGCTAAGAGAACTCACCAGAGACTCTTTCATAACCTGTCGGGCACGACGTAAGGAGTGCATTCCAGAGGCGACTCGTTACCTCGTCGCCTACAGTTTTAAAAAAAGCCTCACCAGACTCGTTCTGATTCAAATGCGAAATCGTGACCCAATGTCGTATCCGGGTGACTTGTCCCGCCGCGATCCCACGCGGACGGGCAGGGGCGTCGTCGTGCGGATCAAAGTTCACTTTGCGGACGACACGGCGAAAGTAGAGTGTGCGATTCGGGTCATTGAAACGCATCCAGTGTTTGACCACCTGCTCGTCGTCCCCGGTGATGAAGTTTCCCTGACCGCACATCGCGCCACGCACGACGCGCTGCTTTCGCTCTGGGCGCGTATTTCCTACACTCGCGCCGTGCGGCGGATCATCACCACGATTTTATTCTTTGCGCTCGGCATTTTCGCCGCAGCCGCGCAGGGGACAAACGCGCCGTCCAACACAAACCAACTCAGCCGCGTCGTCGAAGCGGCGGGGCAGGTGGAATACATCGTTGGCGGCGGCACGAATTGGAACACCGCCACCAACGGACTCGCGTTGAAACCCGGCGACAAAGTCCGCACCCGCGCCGCCAGCCGCGCCGCCGTGCAACTCTCCGACCGCAGCGTCATCCGCCTGAGCGAACGCACCACGCTGGAAATTCTCCCGCCGCGCAACGCCGAGAAGAAACGCTTCGGACTGCCGGGCGGCTCGATCTATTTCTTCAATCGCGAGAAACCCACCGACGTCGAATTCGACACACCACTCGCCGCCGGAGCGATTCGCGGCACTGAGTTTTTGTTGGAAGTTGTGGCGGCAGGCATCTTGCCTGCCGTACCCCGAAAGCTTTCGGGGCAGCCCGGCGGAAATGGCGTGGAAGGTAATGAGCGCGTGAAAGACTCGGAAGCCACAGCCAGTTCGAACACCATTCCGGGCGGCAAGATGCCGCCCTCTACGTCAGGCAAGATGCCTGACGCTACGATGCGACTCGCTCTCATTGACGGCTTGGTCACGCTCAACACTTCCAACGGCGACGTAAAACTCCAGCGCGGCGAAGACCTGCGCCTCGCACCCGGCCAGCCACCTCAGATCACCGCGCTCGTCAACGCCAACGCCATCATCCAGTGGGCGCTTTACTATCCTGCCGTTCTCAATCCCGCCGATCTAAAGCTCGACGCCGACGAATCCGCCGCGTTGAAGGACGTGTTGGAAAAATATCGCTCCGGCGATCTGCTCGCCGCACTCGCCGCGTGGCCGAAGGATTTTTCAGGAGCAAAACCATTGCGCGCCCAACTCGAACTTGCGGTGGGTCGCGTGAATGAAGCGGAGCGATTGCTCGCAGAAGTTCCAGACGACGCGCCAGCCAAACGCGCCCTGACCGAACTCATCTCCACCGTCCGTAGCAGCCGACGTGAGTCGGCTCT
>JANNAO010000578.1:0-4545 GCA_031384405.1 Verrucomicrobiota bacterium
TTGATCCAGATTTTCCAACCCCTCGTCCAGCAACCGTTTCAGCTCCGGGGTCATCACCACCTCCAGGCCTTGGCGGCGGGACTGATGCTCGCGCAATGCTTCCGACACCACCTCATCCGACCCTTGGTAATGGGCGGTTTGGACCAACTCGGCAACGTAGTCCTCGAGATTTCGCGGCAAGGCGATGTTCATGGCCTCACGATATTTCCCCGCAAAAATGTGTCAACCGGCAATCTGGCATTCCGCGCTCCTCGGGTGCGGGTAATCGGCGGAGCGCGAGCGGTCCCTCGCTCGCAGCGTATGGACAGGTAATGGCGTGTGAAATGATTCCAAGCGTGCTGGAGTGGCGATGCGCTGCGGACGGGGACCGTCCGCGCTCCGGGGATAAACGGCACCGTGCCTCACCCGAGTTTAATCACCCCCGCGCTCCTCTGACTTCTGACCTCCGACTTCCGACATCTGCCCTCTAACTTCTGACTTCAGATTTCTGGATTCTGCCTGCGGCCTTTGAAACCAGCGGGAGCACCGGCGGTGGCTTGATGACCGAGCGATGTTGGGAAGCGGCAGAACCGCGCGTTAGGAACGGAACGGTTTCCGATGTTTGCAAATTGAGCGTCCCCACCTAAACTCCCGTCATGCTGGAAAAGAAAAAGGCGATTGAAATACTGGAAGCCCTACGCGGGAGAATTCTGGCTCTCGGCCAACATGCAAACAACAATTCCCCTGAGTTCATGAAGTGGCATTACGATGTTGATACCGCAATTTCCCATATCTTTCCCAGCAAAGCGATACACCTGAATCGCTTCACCTCAATCTCTTTTAGTCGGAGCGTATCCAGAGCTGGTGAGGGCAGCAATCCGGCGGCTGATGCTTCGTGGTTTTCTAATTCAATAAAAAGAGCGGACGCAATCCTTCTATCCATGATTGATGAAATTCAGACTTACTGGAGCGATGAGGGTACTTCGGTAAATCCTTACGCGACACAAGCCGATGGCAATACAAGTTCGAAGCTCACAAAGCCAGACGCGAGGGTTGTCTTTGTCGTTTGCGGACGAAATGAAGCCGCACGCATATCCACTTTTGAGTTTCTACGCGCAATAGGACTTAACCCGAAGGAATGGTCTCAAGCAATAAAAGAGACTGGAGAGGCATGCCCCTACATTGGCCACATTTTAGATTCAGCTTTCTCGAAGGCCCAGGCTTTCATCGTGCTTATGACGCCAGACGACGAAGCGTGGCTCAAAAAGGAGTTTCAAACTGCGCACGATGAGGAACATGAAAAGCGATTGACACCGCAGGCTCGTCCAAACGTATTGTTTGAAGCAGGGATGGCGATGGGGCGTGATGCAAGGCGCACCGTAATAGTCCAAATCGCTAAACTAGGTAAACTGCGTCCTTTCAGCGACGTCGCTGGCCGACATATTCTCCAGATGGATAATTCGGTAGATCGGCGACTCGACTTAGCGCAGCGTCTTGAAACAGCAGGGTGCGCGGTCGACACTTCTGGCAGAGACTGGCTTAAGGCTGGAGAATTCGACTTCAAAGACTAAACGTGAAAGAGCAAAGCGACTTTGCGTTAGTGCCTAGACTGCCGAGCGCGCTCGAAAAGAACGAGCCCAAGGCAAAGCGCATTCTGTCCGGCATGGTGGCGGATACTCTCGCACTCGCCCCTAAAGAGAAAGTTTTGCCGCCTTCCCGTAAGTTCCGAATCGGTGAATATGAATGGTGCGAACCGGATTATCAGCAGATTTTGATTTGGGCAAAAGCACTCGCGCTGAAACCAGAAGATGTCATCAAAAAGTTGTTGGATGGACCTGCATGTTTTGGAATCGACGAGGAAGACTCATGGATCGAGACACGATTTGGCGGCGGTAGGCTGCTTAGGATTAATTGGGATATTGATTTACCTTTGGAGAATTTCGAGTGGGTCGAAGGACTAATGATTACCCACCTTTCCTTTTTTTGTGCGGCCATCCCGCAGACGCTTTCGCCCAATTTGCCCGCTCTTATTCATCTAAAAGTTGACGATTCAGCTATTGCTCATTTAAGCGTGTCTCGAACACCAAAGCTGGTTTTTTTGTCTTGTAGATGCAACGACCTCAAGGAACTGGCCTTGTCGGGAGTTCGTCAACTGCGCTCACTTGAGTGTTCCTCCAACCAACTTTCTGACTTGAATCTGTCCGATGTTCCGAACCTCGCCCGTCTTCATTGCAGCAATAACCAGATTCCGAAGTTGGATTTAAGCCAAGTGCCGAGGCTGAAATCGCTGTTGTGCAAGTCCAATAAGCTATCGAGCTTGGACGTCTCAACCGTTGCGAATCTCATTCATCTTGACTGTGGTAAGAATGAAATTACGGAGTTGGATTTGAGCCGTGTACCACGACTGGAATCACTGTTGTGTCGGGCAAACAAGTTATCAAGCTTGGACCTGTCAACCGTTCCAAACCTCACTCATCTTGATTGTGGCCAGAATGAAATCACGGAGTTGGACTTACGCAAAGTGCCTCTGTTGAAAATCTTGCATTTCTCGTCTAATCGATTGACGAACTTTGACTTTTCGGTCGTTCCAAACCTCACAAAGCTAGGTTGCAGCGGCAGTCAACTTACAAAGCTTGATCTTACCAGCCTGCCATTACTAACGGAGCTTTGGTGCGCCGGCAATCAACTTACGAATCTCGATCTTTCTGGTCTGCCATTGCTAACACAGCTTTGGTGCCGCAATAATCAACTTACAAAGCTCGATCTTTCTGGCCTGCCTTTGCTAAGGGAGCTTAGTTGCGGTAATAATCGTTTCGCTGAACTTGACATACGAGGTTTGTCTAAATTGAGATCTCTACACTACGATTCCAATTCAACGCGCATTATTCAGCGCCCCGACCAACATTTCTGAGTTATGAAGCGCACACGATGGATTCTCTTGGATACCGAAACGACTGGCTTGTCCGCGCCAATTTTTGTCGTCGAATTGGCAGCCCAACGAATGAGCGGTTGGAAACCAGACGGCGAACCGTTCCGCATATTGCTGAATCAGAACGAGGACATTCCCGCCGAGGCAACGCGCGTTCATGGTTACACCCGTGAAGTTCTGGAGCGTGACGGCGAGCCACCGTTGGAAGTCTATCAGGAATTTGCCAAGTATGCGGGCAACTTGCCGCTCGTTTCATTCAACTTGGAATATGATCTCGATAAGGTTTTGAAACCGGAGTGGAAGCGGCTGGGCATCGGCGCGATTGGCAGTCGCGGGTTTTGCGCCCTGCGGCTCGCGCAACGGCTGCTTGATCCCGTGCCCGCCGGCAACTGCAAGCTGCAAACACTGCGGCAGTATTATCGCCTGCCTGAACGCGGCGCGCACACGGCGCTGGGCGACGTGCAAACGGTCGCGGACTTGATGGCGCAGGTGCTTCGTCCCATCGCGGAACATCGCGGTCTGGATACGTGGGAAAAGCTGGTCGCGTTTGCGGCTGAAGAATGGTTTCCGTCCCGCATCGCTTTCGGGAAGCACAAGGGGCGGCTGATTCAGGAGGCCCGCAAGGACGCGGAGTTACGCGGCTGGCTGGATTGGCTGACCAAATCTTCCAATGCCCGCAACGCGAGGATGGGTCGCTGGTATTTGCGCCAACTGGAAATGGCATGTGCGGAACCGGAAACCACGCTGTTCGCCATGCCGGGAATGGACGGTGAGACCAAGCGCACTGCACCCACACAGGTTGGTGTCGCCGGGCTGGTGATCTACATCAATCCAGAGTTGGAACTGTTGCGGCAACTGGTGGCAAGTGGTCGGTCGCGCTTGGCGGAGTTGGAAGTCAGTTTCACGAAAGAGAAATCGCGCGTGGATGTCATGCAGGCGGTGTTGTTCCGGCAATTGCGCGAACATTATCAGAAGCGCGACCGGCTGCGGCTCATCGTGGATTACCGGCGGAAGTTTCTGGATTCGCTGGTGCGCGGCGGCGAGGAGGAAGCGAAACAGGCGGAAGAAAATTACGAGCAGGCCAAAGCGCAAACGGACAAGGATTACGAGGAAACGGCGGCTGCGGTGTCAGAAAAGAAACAACTCACCGCCGAGGATGAGGCGGAACTGTCGCGGCTGTGGAAGAAGCTGGTGAAGCTGTATCATCCCGACCGCTTTGCCAACCAACCCGACAAGCTGGAGACGTATCACAAGCTGACCAGTGCCATCAACCGGGCGAAGGATGCAGGCGACATCAAGACGCTGCGGGAGATCGCGGAGGATCCGCATGGCTACATCCTGCGTCAGGGTTGGGCGACGCTGGATTTCAGCGACGCAGCAGAACTCGCACAGTTGCGGCGGCTGCATGAGACGTTGCAACTGGAAATCATCGCTGTGCTCGAATCGCTGAATCGGCTGCGGGAAAGTCCCGATTACGAGCTTTGCCAGTTGAGTGAAAGGAAACCGGGCGTGCTGGATGAACTGGCAGCGGAAAGAAAGACGTTGCTGGAAAAGGAAAGCGGGGAGTTGCAACAGCAGGCGGACAAGTTGGCGGAGGAAATCAGGGAGTTGGGCGGCGAACCGCCGTCTCGCATCGT
>JANNAO010000003.1:0-8491 GCA_031384405.1 Verrucomicrobiota bacterium
GGCGAACTGATCGCTGATCGCCCGCACCGGCGGCGGATTCATGCGATGCCGCTGCCCCATCAGATTCTCGATCACGCGCGCATGTCCCCACGCCAACACGTTGTTCACGCTTCGCATCGTGGCATAAAGACGGTTGTAAGCTTCGTTACCGATCGGCACCACCGTCGTCACGCAGCCCGGCGTCTCTTTGATCAACTTCGCGAGATCAGAAATCTTTTTGTCGCTGGAAATGTTCTTGGAGTCGCGCACGCCTGCTTCTTTCCACGCGTTGATCACCGCTTCGTTCACATAAACTCCCGCCACACACATCGGCCCGAAGAAATCGCCCTTACCGCTTTCGTCCACGCCGATGCGCGGCAGCAGCAGATCAGGATTCAACACTTCTTCGTAGCCGAGTTTCGCCTGCTGCAACACTTCCGGCTCCAACACGAACTCCACGAACTCCTGAGTCCCCTTCCCCTGCACCACGAGTTTGCCGCTCTCGTAAAACACCACGTTCGTCTTTTCTTTCTCGCCCGCGAACCGCGCATACGGCACCACGCGCGGCGTATAGTTGCGCGCGTCCAGACATGACTTCAACGTCGTCGCCTGTTCGTCTGTCAGCTTGCAGGTGTAACTCGTCAGTGGTTTCACAAAATTTCGGCAAAGTCTGCGTCTCCAAAACGTTCGTCTTGATTGGCAAACCTCTGTTTCACTCGGCGTTGGCGCGCAACTGCAACCGTCCGTCGTCATTCATCCGCAGCAAATGCACCGTTGTCCTGCCCATCGCAGTCAAACCGGCAATTTCTCCGTCGTGCGTTGAAAAATGTTCCTCCCAGTCATCGAGCCGTGGATGAAAAAGTCGGGAGAGCTTTTTTGTTTTTGGATCCAAGCGTGAAAAGTTTGTTCCCTTGTGGCGATTGCAGTGGTGGCAGGCGAGCGCAAGATTTTCCAAGGAATCCTTTCCGCCATGTTGGCGCGAGACGATGTGTTCGATGTGAAATCGCAACGGTTCAAAATCCTGATGCAACCCGCAATACTCGCATCTGTTTTTAGCGCGCTGGCGGACGGACTGGCGTAGCCGGGCTTCCATCAGCGGTTTTTGGCCAGAACGCGACGCGCTTTTGCCTGAAGTATTCCGATAAGCGTGCTGGCTTGGATATACGCGTCATATTCGGCACGCTCAGTTGCAGTAAGTTTTCCCACGCCACACTTTTCTGCCAGCCGATCCACCCGCGCTTGCATGCGCGTGCCGACGCGCAGTGCCGCCACAGTGCGCGCAGTCTTCAATCCAAAACTGCGGCTGACTGGATCAAGCATCTGATCCAAAACCGCCGAACCATATCCGCTGCCATTCTTCATGCGGAAAATCTAGCCGATTCATTCGGATGCTCAAGTGATGATTGTATATTCCGCGCGTCCAGACAGGACTTCAACGTCGCCGCCTGTTCATCTGTCAGCTTGCAGATGTAACTCGTCAGTGGTTTCACGTCGCCGATTTAATAACCACAACGAATCATAAAAGACACAAAAGTTTTTCTTTGGCTATTGCTCCAACCTTCGACTGTTCGTAACATGGCGCGACTTCGCTGGCTTGGGATTGTCACTTCCAGCAGTCACAAAAAATTGATCCTGAATAACCATGAGTGATTCAACATCTCCCAACGGCACAGAGCAGGCTGATACTTCCATGTGGAAGGAAATCGTGGCGCGTTATCAGAAGCCATCCATTGGCCGCGCGGCCTGGCAGATGATCAACACCATCACCCCGTTCCTGACACTGTGGGTTTTGATGTATCTGACCAGAGGCATCTCCTGGTGGTTGACTGTTCCTTTGGCAATTCTGGCGGGTGCATTCATGGTGCGCATGTTCATCATCTTCCACGATTGCGGTCACGGCTCCTTTTTCAAATCCCAGAAAACAAATCACATCGTCGGCACCATTACCGGCATCCTGACATATACGCCCTACTACCATTGGCGTTGGGAACACGCCATCCATCACTCCTCTTCCGGCGATCTGGATCGTCGCGGCATCGGTGATGTCTGGACGTTGACCGTGCAGGAATATCTCGAGTCATCCCGCTGGCGGCGCTTCTCATATCGGCTCGCTCGCAATCCATTCATCCTTTTTGTCATCGCGCCGATGATTCTGTTCCTCGGCATTAATCGCATCCCCAAAGCCAAAGCTCCCGCGCGCGAACGTTATTCTGTTCATCTGACAACACTCGCCATCGGCGTGATCTCTGCGGGATTGATTGCGGCCTTTGGATTGAAAACATTCCTCGTCATTCAATTGACGATCTTGATGGTGGCAGGCTCGGCAGGCGTGTGGCTCTTCTACGTGCAACACCAATACGAAGGCGTCTATTGGGAACGCACCGAGAAGTGGGACTACGTTTCCGCCGCGTTGCACGGCAGCTCGTTCTACAAGCTGCCCAAGATTCTCCAATGGTTCTCCGGCAACATCGGCTTCCATCACATCCACCATCTGAGCGCGCGTATTCCCAACTACAATCTCGAACGCTGCCACAAGGCCGAGCCGCTATTTCAAACAGTCAAACCCATCACGCTCATCTCCAGCCTGAAATCATTCACCTTCCGGCTTTGGGATGAACAACAACGCCGCTTGGTAGGCTACGGCCATCTGCGAACACTCCGTCGGCAGCAGCAGTAGTAGATGCCGCAGTATTTGTCAGAAGGATTCGCTCGCGTTTATCTCGTCTATATCCCGCTGGCTTGCCCTGCCCTCTCACGCTTGGCAACATGACCCCACATGCGAGAGCAATTCCGCGTCTGGATCGAAACCTTTGAAACGTTCATCCTCGAAGTCATCTTCGAGGAACGTCGTGGGAAACGCGCGGCCATCATCCGTGGTTTGTTGTTCGGTCTCTCAAAAATTTTCACCGTCGCCATCAAGGGCCGCCGCTTCCTCTACAACGCCCGCATCCTGCGCGACACCACGCTCGGCGTGCAGGTCATCGCCATCGGCAATCTCACCGTCGGCGGCACGGGCAAGACGCCCGTGGTGGAAAAATTCGCGCGCGAACTCCGCGATGCCGGACGCAACGTCGCCATCCTCTCGCGCGGTTATCGCTCCAAGCCGCCGCCGCTGCACAAATCACTGATTGATCGCCTGCTATTCCGCCGCGAATCCACGCCTCCCCGCGTCGTGTCCGATGGCAAATCACTCCTGCTCGATTCCGAGATGGCCGGCGACGAACCCCACATGCTCGCGTCCAATCTCAAAGACGTCGTCGTACTCGTGGACAAGGACCGCGTGAAGAGCGGGCGTTACGCCATCGAGAAGTTTGGTTGCGACACGTTGCTGCTCGACGATGGATTTCAATACTGGGATTTGCGCGGTCGCCGGCATGACGTGGTGTTGATTGACCGCCAGCAACCGTTCGGCAACGAACACATGCTGCCGCGCGGCACGTTGCGCGAGCCGCCGTCGCATCTCGCTCGCGCCAACACCATCTTCATCACCAAGAGCGACGGCAATACCGCCGAGTTGCGGAAGCGCATCACGTCGTTGAATCCGCACGCGCCGATCATCGAGTGCATTCACAGCCCGAAGTATTTGGAAGACGTGTTCACCGGCGAGCGTGTGTCACTGGATTTGATCAAGGGAAAGAAAGTCGCGTCACTCAGCGGCATCGCGCAGCCGGAAAGTTTCGAGCAAAGCCTTGTGAAGCTCGGCGCGGAACTCGTCTATGCGAAACGCTTCGCGGATCATCACCGGTTCACGCAACAGGAAATCCTCAACGCCATCAATCGCGGCAAGAAACGTCAGGCGGAGATCATCATCACCACACAAAAGGATGCCGTGCGCTTCCCCAAGCTGGACCGGCGCGACCTGCCGTTCTATTTCATGCGCGTGGAGATCAACATCGTCAACGGCGCGGACGACTTCCGCGACTGCGTGCGAAAGATTTGTTTCAGGTGAACGGAAACATGCACAACGCCTTTCGGCAATCCTGCTGGCGACACCGCGATTTGAAACCAGCGGGACAGCGCAGTTTCCCAATCCCAACGGGATTGCATCATGTAGCCCAGGGTTGCGAGGAACGAGCTACCCTGGGTAACGGCCCGAAAAAAAGTCTCTACCCCAACGGGGTTGCATCACCATTTCGCGCGCAGGGATTCAACCCCTTCAGGGTTGATGTCATTCGGCCATTCCCCCAGCCCCGAAAGCTTTCGGGGCTGGGATGGATGGTGGAATCCCTTTGGGATTCGCCGATTAAATTTTTAGACAACATTGGAATTCAGCAGTTATGTCCGTGAACTTCCATCCAACTCCCCGCCGCATTTTAGTCCGTGGCGTGAACTGGCTCGGCGATGCCGTGATGACGACGCCCGCGCTGATGCGGTTGCGCGAGAAGTTTCCCTCGGCGCACATCAGCCTGCTCACGCATGAAAAATTGCGCGACCTGTATCAACATCATCCCGCACTCGACGAAACCATCGCGTTCAACAAGGACGAAGGACTGTTCGCACTGGGACGTAAACTGCGAACGCGCGACTTCGATCTCGCACTCGTGTTGCCCAACTCGCCCCGCTCCGCGCTTGAAGTGTTTCTTGCGCGCATTCCCCGCCGCATCGGTGGCGAATGGCCGTGGCGCAACTGGCTTTTGACCGACGCCATTCCGTCCCGCCCCGGCGCAGTTAAAATGCACAAGCGAACGGAGGCAGAGATTCGCGAACTCACTTCGGGAAAGCCCTCGACCCTCGACCCTCGACCCTCAACCGCCCCTTCCTCCCACCACCTCCATCAATACCTCCATCTCGTCGCCGCGCTCGGCGCAGATGCGACACCGCTTCCGCCAAACCTGGCCGTGACGAACGAGGAAATCGTCGCAGCGAAAAAGAAGTTCGGATTGGAGAATGTTTCCGCGCCCATCTTTGCTCTGAATCCCGGCGCAGAGTACGGCCCAGCAAAACGCTGGCCCGCAGAAAAGTTCATCGCCGCCGCACGGGAAATTCAGACGCGCACGAACTGCCACTGGCTCATCCTCGGCGGCAAAGCAGACATTCAAACCGCCGAAACCATCACGCACGCCATCCTCCATCCTCCATCCTCCATCCTCAATGTTGCCGGCCAGACTTCCCTCCGCGAACTGATGGCGTTGCTCAAACTCTCCCGCGTCCTGCTCACGAACGACACCGGCCCGATGCACGTCGCCGCTGCGTTGGGCACACCGCTGGTCGTTCCGTTCGGCAGCACATCGCCGGAACTGACCGGGCCGGGAATGCCCGGCGATGCGCGTCATCGCCTGTTGAAATCCGATGCACCATGCTCGCCGTGTTTCTTGCGTGTGTGTCCGATTGATTTCCGCTGCATGAATGGCATCAGCGTCGAGCGCGTGGTTGACGCCGTAATGGACGCGCTGAAAACGCCAACGCCGCCTTAACCACCCGCCGCGCATGAAAGACATCTTTTCCGCACTCGCCGCCGCCGCTGCTGCGAACGAGCGTGTCGCCCTCGGCATTCTCACGCGCGTCAGCGGATCAAGCCCGCAGAAGTCCGGCGCAAAAGCGGTCTTTCATTCCGATGGAAAAATCACCGGCACGCTTGGTGGCGGTTGTCTTGAAGCGGAAGCGCAACGCCTCGCTCTCAACGCCCTCAAAACTGGCAAGCCCGAAACCTTCGAGCTTGTCCTCGACCACGACTTCGGCTGGGACGACGGCTTGATCTGCGGCGGAAAAGTTTTCGGCCTCATCATCCCCAACGCGCAACTCCTCGGAGAAACTTTCTGGAACGATCTCGCCACGCGTGACGTTGAAAAAAACTGGGGAGTGAAAAGTGATTTCACGGTCGCCATCGCTACCAATCCACCAATCCATCAATCCATCAATCCGCCCCCTTTTGGCTGGCTCTACACCGAAACCATCACACCACCCTGCGCGTTGTGGATCGCGGGTTCAGGCCACATCGCTCAGGCCGTCGCGCCGCTCGCGTTGCAACTCGATTTCGCCGTCAGCATTTTTGACGACCGCCCCAAACTCGCGAACCACGACCTTTTCCCGCGCGAAGTTTCGTTGCACGTCGGTCACTGGGAGAAAATTCTCAATGTGCCATTCGCCGCCACGCCCACGTTCGGACTCATCGTCACGCGCGGTCACAAGCACGACGCGCTTGTGCTGGAGACGTGGATTCATCGCCCGTTTCAATTCCTCGGCATGATCGGCAGCGCGCGAAAGGCGCGGACGATTGCCGAACATTTCATGAACAAGAAAATTGCCACCGCCGAAGAAGTCGCGCGCGTCGCGTGTCCGGTGGGGATCAAGATCGGTTCAGAGAGTGTCGCGGAAATCGCCGTGAGCATCATGGCGCAATACATCGAGAAACGGGCGGGCGGAAAATAGAGGAGGTTATCATCTGGGAATTCTCCTGACGAAACTGAGGGCGAGAAGATTGATTCCGAACATCTGCACCATCACCCTAAAACTTTCTCCGTTCCCTTCGCGAGCAGTTATGCCACAATCTACTCACCAATTATGAACGTCACACTCGCTCCAGGCGGCAGCATCCGGCGCATTGCTGAAATTGTTCGTAATGCCGTGCTGCTTGGGCCGGACGCATGGGACAGCGGCGGGGCACAAGGCGAAAACACCAACCCGAAGCCATCTCCCAATCTGCTTCCCACCGACCGCGACGTCGTGGAATTGTTCACCCTGCTTGGCGGGCGTAAGATCAACTATCTACTGGCTGGCGACGTCGCGATGTTGCGATATGTGGAAGGCAGGAACACCGAGGACATTGACCTGCTCATGTCGCTTCCGTCCGTCAGAAGCCTTCCTGAAATCACGATTGAGGAGCAGAGTGAATTTTTTATCCGTGGAAGGTTTCGCAGCGTGCGTGTGGATGTTTTACTGACCGCCAACAAACTATTCGCTGAAGTTCAGGAACATTACGGCACGACGCATCGCTTCGTTGAGATTGAAATTCCCACCGCCACACCCGAAGGGCTGATTCTCCTCAAACTTTACGCGCTGCCCTCACTCTATCGTCAGGGATTGTTTGATCGCATCTCGGTTTATGAAGCCGATATCGCCAATCTGATCCAGCGACATCAACGCGTCGTCGAGCCGTTGCTGGAAAAATTGAAGCCCCATCTGGAAGCCGGAGATCAGCATGAACTCCAGGAAATCATTCGGGACATCCAGTCGCGCATCGCCCGCTTCGAGCAGTTCAAGAAGTCATAGACGGTTCTCCGCTGGTTTCGGTGAAATGGAAAGATGCGGGACAATTTGTGATGACGCTCGCCCTCACCCCGGCCCTCTCCCCCGAGGAGAGGGAGAACGTTCCGCCGTCATTCTCGAATACTTGCGACTGGATTGGTCGGACGCGCTTTCGAGCTACAAAGAACTCCCGATGGTTGTCCCCTCTCCCTGGGGGAGAGGGAAAGGGTGAGGGCGAGCGTTAGTCCATTCTTCCTGTCGCGTCACCTTCGGCGGCTCCGCTCAAATATCGAGGAGACTCAAAGCCGCCCGCCGTTGCTTTCGGTAGAAATACCAATAGACAGACAATTGCGGCGGTGGCTTAATCGGCGTAGGTCAACACAATCAACTAAGAAACTATCAGATGAAACTCTCCCAAAAATTTCTTGTCCTCACCCTTGCGGCTGGTGGGATGTTTGCGCAAACCGCTTCTGCACTCATCACGATTGATACCGTACCTGTGGGCAACGCTGGCAACGCCGCTGATCTGACCACTGGCTATGGCGCGGTGGGCTACGATTACGGCATTGGTAAATATGAGGTGACGCTCAATCAATACACCGCGTTTCTGAACGCTGTGGCAGAGACAGATTCCTATGGGCTTTACAACATAAGCATGGGAACAGACTTAAATGTTCGAGGCATCTCACGCAGCGGGGTTTCGGGTAGCTACACGTATTCGGTGATAGGAAGCGGCAACCGTCCGGTCACCTACGTAAGTTGGTATAATTCGGCGCGGTTTGTGAACTGGCTGCACAACGGACAGCCGATTGGGTTGCAGTCGGTGGGAACGACGGAAACTGGAGCTTACACGTTGACGGGAAACACCGGACTGCCCGCGCGAAACGGGAATGCAACATACGGTTTGCCGAGCGAAAACGAGTGGTATAAGGCGGCGTATCACCAGCCGGTGGGTTTGGGCGGGGACATTGACAACTACTGGCTGTATCCGACGGCGAACAATGCGATCCCGAACAGCCGGAACGGCAGCGCGAGTGATGCGAATAGCGGGAACTTTTACCGGGACGACAACGTTGCCAATGGCTTCAACGGCGGGTATGCCGTGAGCCAGTCCACGAGTTATTTCAGCGGCCAGAACTATCTGACTGACGCTGGGGCGTTTAGTCTGGCTGAGAGTTTTTACGGGACGTTTGATCAAGGGGGAAATGTGTGGGAGTGGAATGACGCTATCAAGGGCGTTACTTTACGCGGGGTTCGCGGTGGGGCGTGGAACAATTACGGCGAGATGGTCGAGAATGTGGCCGCGACCAGCGAATACCACTGGATG
>JANNAO010000016.1:0-2864 GCA_031384405.1 Verrucomicrobiota bacterium
GGGATGACGCTTGTGTCTCCGTGAAATCAACATTCAGCCGTGCAGCGATTGAACTCGGATTGACCCACGCTGCATAACGCCCCACACTCCGCCCATGCCGAGTCAGGACAAACTTTCTGCATTCGTTGCGTGGTGCGTGAAACACATCACAGGCGACGAAAAGGGTGAGGCCCAAATCTTTCTCGACCATCTCTTTCAAGCCTTCGGCCATCCGGGTGGACTCAAGGAAGCCGGGGCTACGCTCGAAATGCGCGTGAGCAAGGCCGACGGTAACGGCACCAGCTTTGCCGACCTGGTCTGGAAACCCGTCGTGCTGATC
The DNA here is from genome assembly GCA_031384405.1 of Verrucomicrobiota bacterium. Taxonomy (GTDB): domain Bacteria; phylum Verrucomicrobiota; class Verrucomicrobiia; order Limisphaerales; family JADLHS01; genus JADLHS01. The sequence goes on from JANNAO010000016.1 coordinate 320, forward strand.
GAAATGAAAAAGCGCGGCACAGACTTGCAGAAGCACTACCGCCAGGCTTTTGATTACTGGACGCGCCTCGTTCCCAACCGCCCGCGCTACGTCGTGCTCTGCAATTTCGATGAGTTCCGCATTTACGATTTCGACACCGATCTCGACACGCCCAAGGACACCGTCGCGCTGAAGGATTTGCCGGAACGCTGGGGGCCGCTGGCGTTTCTCGCGCCCGGTTCGCCCAAGCCCACCTTCGAGAATGACCGCGAAAAGGTCACGCGCGAGGCGGCGGATTGTCTCGCCGAATGTTTCCGCAAACTCGTCAAACGCGGCGTGCCGCGCGAAACCGCCCAGCGTTTCATCCTGCAAATGCTCGTCGCGCTCTTTGCTGAGGACATTGATCTGCTGCCCAAGTATTTCGTCACGCAAATCCTCGAAGATTGCAGCACGCCCGCCAGCGCCTACGACCTCATCGGCGGCCTGTTTGAGGCCATGAACACCAATCCGCCCACGACCGGCGGACGTTTCAAGGGCGTGCGCTATTTCAATGGCGGGTTGTTCCGCGAACCGGCTCGGCTGGAGATTCACGACCTCGAACTCGTGCTGCTCCGCAAAGCCGCCAAGTTCGACTGGTCAAAAGTTCAGCCCGAAGTTTTCGGCACGTTGTTCGAGCACACAGTGAGCGATCCGGATTCCACTGAATCTGACGACCGCCACAAATACGGCGCGCACTTCACTACCCCGTCCGACATCATGAAAATTGTCGGGCCAACCATCGTCGAGCCGTGGCGCGAACAGGTGGAGAAGGCCAAGACCCTCAAGGAACTCTACGCGCTCACCGACCGACTCCATCATTTCCGCGTGCTTGATCCGGCGTGCGGTTCGGGCAACTTCCTTTACATCGCCTACCGCGAACTCAAGCGCGTGGAGGCGCGCATCTTCGAGCGGATGGAAACGGAATTCAAACGCGAGGCGAAGAAGTCCGACCAGATGCGGCTCTCGTTTCTCAGCGCGCAAAACTTCTACGGCCTCGACATCCTGCCCTTCGCCGTCGAGATCGCCAAGGTGACGATGATGATTGCGCGCAAGCTGGCGATTGACGAACTGCACATCACCGAACAACCGCTCCCGCTCGACAACCTCGACCAGAATTTCATCGCCGCCGACGCGCTGCTCACGGCAGAAGGTCTGCCCGCCCAATGGCCCAAAGCCGATGTCATCATCGGCAACCCGCCGTTCCTTGGTGCGAAACTGCTCAAGCCCGAACGCGGGCCGGACTACGTGAACACCTTGCGCCGCGCCTACGCCGAAGTGCCGGGCATGGCGGACTACTGTGTCTATTGGATTCGCAAAGCCCACGACCATCTGCCCGCTTGCACCGCTGCCGATCCCATGGCGGGCCGGGCCGGACTCGTCGGCACACAGAACATCCGCAACAACCAGTCCCGCGTGGGTGGACTCGATTACGTGGTGAAGACCGGCACGATTGTCGAAGCCGTGGAAAACCAACCGTGGTCGGGCGAAGCCAACGTCAGCGTCGCCATTGCCAACTGGGCGAAGTCGCAGGATGCCGCGCTGCTACCGAAGGCGCGCAAGCTTTGGTTCAAAGTCGAACCGTCCGCTGGCGCAAAGAAGCTCCGCAAACGCGGTAGCGGCCCTGCAACCAAGGAATACGAACTCGATGTCCGCGAGTGCGACTTCATCAACTCTACGTTGTCGGATCAATCTGACGTTTCCGGCGCTGTGGCGCTTCGATGTAACACAGAGCCTCAACAAGTTTTCAACGGACAGTTTCCACGCCACCACGGATTTGTCATTGAACCGGATGAAGCGCGAAAATTGTTGGAGGCTGATCCAAGAAATCGCGAAGTCGTCCATCCCTTCTTGATCGGGCAAGAGTTGGTCACGTCAGGAAAACCCGAACGCTGGGTGATTGATTTTCAGAAGATGGACATCCTGCAAGCTCAGAGCTACGCAGCTCCATTTGCCAAGATTCGGGAGACAGTGCTGCCGCACGTTGAGGAGTATGCGCGCAAAGAACGAGAGAAAACCGGTTTAGAAACTGGCCAAGACCAGACTTGGCTCAAGTTGTGGTGGCAGCATTTCCGGTGTCGCAAAGAACTGGTGGATCGCGTTAGCAAGTTTGACCGATACATCGTCTGCTCTGGAGTCACCAAGCGGCCGATCTTCAATTTCGCCAGTAGTGATATTCGCCCCGACCACGCTCTGTTCGCGTTCGCATTTGAAGACGATTACAGCTTCGGCATTATGCAATCGAGCGCGCACTGGCTTTGGTTCATTACCAAGTGTTCCAAACTGACAGAGCGTTTTCGCTACACGCCAGAATCCGTCTTCGACACGTTCCCGTGGCCGCAGACGGCGACGGTGAAGCAGATTGACGCCGTGGTGAAGGCGGCGCGCGAGTTGCGCCGCGTGCGCGCCGAGGCGTTGCCGAAAATGAAGGGCGGACTGCGCGCGCTCTATCGCACCCTCGAATTGCCCGGCGCGAATCCGTTGAAGGACGCCCACGCCGCGCTCGACACCGCCGTCCTCACCGCCTACG
>JANNAO010000065.1:0-2958 GCA_031384405.1 Verrucomicrobiota bacterium
CGCGGCGGCCAACAGTTGGGGCGTCATCATCTGGAGCGTGCCCGGCAAAGATCACTGGTGGGAAGGCAAAGGCATCCTGTGGAAAGTCGTCGTGCCCATGATCACGTCGCCACTCGTCGGTCTCACCGTGGGCTTTCTGATAATGGGGCTGCTCTATTTCCTCCTACGAAACTGGCGACCCATGAAGGTGAATCGCGTCTTCGGCAAACTTCAACTTTTCAGCGCGGCCTACATGGGTTTCAGCCACGGCACCAATGACGCGCAGAAAACCATGGGCATCATCTTCCTCGCGCTCGTCGCTGGCACGGTGAGCGGCACGTTTGATTCACCGAGCGGCAAGTGGAGCTTCTTCTCTGCACCCGAACATCTCGGCAGCGTGCCTGCCGCGCACACGGAGCTTGGCCGAATGGATCAACAGGCTGGCAATTATTCAGCCGCCGCCAAACATTTCGAGAAAGCTTCCACCACCGACAAGGTTGGAAAATATCTTTACGCGCAAGCATTGGAAAAAGGCGAGGGCGTGAAGGCAGACCCGAAACTCGCAGCCAAACTGCTCAAGGAACTTGCCGATGCCAAGTTCGACCCCGCTGCGATCAAACCCAATGCGCCCGTCGCCAGAAAATTCAAAGACATCCCCGAACCTCCCGAAGCGGCAGCGGCGTGGTTGAAAGAACGCGTTGACAAAGGAAATGCCGACAGCATGGTCGCTCTCGGCGTCGCACACCTCAAAGGCCACGGCGTGACGAAAGACGAAGCCGCCGCACTCGCGCTGTTTCAACGGGCCGCCAGCCTCAATCACCCCGCCGCGAACTACAACCTCGGTTGGATGCACCTCACCGGTGTGGGCGCCACCAAAGATGAAAAACAAGCCGCTGCCGAATTCAAGGAGTGCATCCATAAGGAAGCCATCCCGCTTTGGATCAAAATTATCTGTGCATTGACGATGGCCGCTGGCACTGCGGCGGGCGGCTGGCGCATCATCAAAACGCTCGGACACAAGATGGTGAAGCTGCATCCCGTTCACGGATTCGCTGCGGAGGCCACCGGCGCATCCGTGCTGATGACCGCCGCGCACTTCGGCATGCCCGTCTCCACCACACACGCCATCACGACTTCGATCATGGGCGTCGGTTGCGCCAAAGGTTTCAACGCGCTCAAGATGACCGTCGTCAAACGCATCCTCTGGGCCTGGGTGCTGACGATTCCCGCGAGCGGCCTAGTCGCATTCGGCTTGGTGAAACTGTGCAAAGCCTGCGGCTGGATGGGATAAGTTTTCATTCCAGACGCTCTCTTCACTTTCAACGCGCTGAAGCCAAGGTGTCGCGTGACCGCCGCTTCTCAGTCGCACGACTTGAACTTTCCCCACATTGACCGCTGCCATGCCGGGCGTTAGCCTTTGATTGTAATGAACGACACCACTCTCCAGTTGCCGCCAGCAGACCGCCTCAAGTTTCGCGCGCCGATGAGTCGCGAACGTTTCACTCCGCTCGCCGCTGAAATCTACGCGCTCAAGAAACAGTTGAACGCCGTGATCCTCGCGCACAATTATCAGGTCGCTGAGATACAGGACGTAGCGGATTACGTGGGCGATTCACTCGGCCTCGCGCAACAAGCGGAAAAGACCAGCGCAGATGTCATCGTGTTCTGCGGCGTTCACTTCATGGCCGAGACCGCGAAGATTTTGAACCCCGGCAAGATCGTCGTGCTGCCGGATGCGAACGCGGGCTGCTCGCTCGAAGAAAGTTGTCCGGCGGAAAAGCTCGAAGCGTTGCAGAAGACCAATCCGAATTTCTGGACCATCGCCTACATCAATTGCAGCGCAGCGGTCAAAGCTCTCTGCGACGTCATCGTCACCAGCGGCAACGCAGAGAAGATCGTCAACGCTGCGCCCAAAGACAAAGACTTGTTGTTCGTGCCGGACGAAAATCTCGGCCAATGGGTGATGGAGAAGACCGGTCGCCCGATGACGTTGTGGAAAGGGAATTGTTACGCACACGTCGAGTTCCGTCGCGATGCGATGCTCCAGACCAAGGCGCGTTATCCGCACGCGAAAGTTGTCGTGCATCCCGAAAGCCTCCGCGAAGTGCGCGAACTGGCCGACGCCGTTTGTTCGACCGAGAAGATGATCACCTACTGCAAGAACGATCCGGCGAAACAATTCGTGATCGTGACCGAGAGTGGGATCATCCATCGGATGCAGAAGGAATGTCCTAACAAAGAATTCCTCTGCGCGCCGACCTTCGACGTGATGAAGATGCCCGGCGACAACTGCCGTTGCAGCGAGTGCAAATTCATGAAGATGAACACACTTGAAAAAGTGCGCGACTGCATGAAGAACCTCGCGCCTCGCGTCGAGATGTCGGAACACATCCTCAAACGCGCACGGCTGCCCATCGAACGGATGCTGGAGATTTCGGCGCGGCCTTAATTCTTAGGGAGTTTCCCCGCCTGCAACTGCGTGGCCGCAGTTCCAATCTCAATCCCGAACCGCAGCCAATCCGTCGGCGACTTGCCCGTGGTGATCTGATTCGCGACGGCAGCGAGCAATGCGTCCCCTGCCCCGACGGTGTTGCGCGGTTTTACGCGTGGCGGCGTGGCGTGGAGTTCAAACTTCTCATCCACGTTCACCAACCAACTACGCTTCCCGCCTCGCGATACCAACACCCAACCCTGAGTCGTCGCGGAAAGTTTTCGCGCGGCGTGAAGAATTTCCTTTTCGGTTCGCAACGGCTTCCCGAACCACTGGGCAAGCTCGTGTTCATTCGGCTTCACAAGGAATGGATGCGCTTTGATGGCGGCGACTAACGGCACACCGTCACAATCCAGCAGCGTCCTCACGCCAAACTGATGCGCGAGCCGGATGAGATCAGCATAGACATTATTCGGAACACCTCGCGGCAGACTTCCGGAAAGTAAAAGCAGCGCGTTGGGGCGCGTCACTCCGTTCGCGCCGCCGTC
>JANNAO010000114.1:0-2157 GCA_031384405.1 Verrucomicrobiota bacterium
GTCTGGGATCTCAAGCGCGACGTGATGTACAAGAACGACGAGATGTACAACCTCATGCAATCGCTCAACGTCGAGGACAACACCGAGGGACTGCGTTACGACAAGGTCATCCTCGCCACCGACGCGGACGTGGACGGTCTGCACATCCGCAACTTGATGATCACTTACTTCTTCAAGTTCTTTGAACAACTCGTCCATGATGGCCACGTTTACATCCTGGAGACGCCGTTGTTCCGCGTGCGTAACAAAGCCGAGACGATCTATTGCTACAGCGAAGCGGAACGGGATGTGGCGGTGACGAAGTTGGGCGGCAAGCCGGAGATCACGCGCTTCAAAGGCTTGGGCGAAATCAGTCCGAAGGAATTCGCGCAATTCATCGGCAAAGAAATGCGGTTGAGCAAGGTGGAATACGCGCCGCGCGCCGAGTCCGGCCCGATCTTCAATTTCTACATGGGCAAGAACACGCCGGAGCGCAAAGACTACATCATGGACAGCCTCGTCGTGCCGGTGGAGGAGTGAGGTTTGGTCGGTCGTTGAGAAAAATGTCGCCGTCTCCGGTGGCGATGAGGTGCGCGTCGCCGAGATGTGCCGTGGCGCGGCTGCACTGAAACGGAAAGGAAGGCTGGATCAACGGGGTTCAACCTGACAATCGGGTGAGAAGTCTTTCAGGTTGCGGAGGCATGTTTTCCGGCGGATTGAACACGCTTGAACGGGCAAGGTCAAATGCCAGATGAAAGAAAACCCCTCGCCCCAACCCAAAACCTTTCGTGCCCGCGCCTCGCACTGGTGGAAAAAGGAAATCCGCCCGATGCTCATCCTCGCCGTCGTCTTGTTCGCCGCGCGTTCCTCGCTCGCGGATTGGAACGATGTGCCGAGCGGTTCGATGCGCCCGACCATTCTCGAAGGCGACCGCATCTTCGTGAACAAACTCGCCTACGATCTCAAAGTGCCGTTCACCACCTGGCACATCGCCGAGTGGAGCAACCCGCATCGCGGCGACATCGTGGTGTTCTTCTCGCCGCACGATGGCATCCGTATGGTCAAACGCGTCATCGGCCTGCCCGGCGACACCATTGAACTGCGCAACAATCAACTCGTCCTCAACGGTGCGCCCGTGGAATACCAACCCATCGCCGAGGAACTGCTGCGTTACATTCCTGCCGCCGAACGCGAAGGCCGCGTCTTCGCCAGCGAAAAACTCCCCGCTCAACCGCACGCCGTCGGTGGCTATCCCGCCGCCCCTGCGCCGCGAACCTTCGCTCCGCTCGTCGTGCCGGCAGGTGAATACTTCATGATGGGCGACAACCGCGATGACAGCTTCGACTCCCGCTTCTACGGCACAGTGAAACGCGAGAAGATTGTGGGCCGCGCGACCGCCGTGGTTCTCTCTCTCGACAAGAGCAATTACTGGCTGCCGCGTTGGGGACGTTCATTCAATTCATTGCAAAGCGAATAATTCTGAATTGTTGTGGCGCGCAAGCGAATGCTCCGCTTCAGCCACGGAGTGGCGGAAGAATTTAGCCCACGGCGCGAGCCGTGGGAACGGCGTTAATCCTCGCAAGCCCCGGAGGGGCGACACAACTGCGGCCATCACTCCCACAAATACCGTTCGTCGTATGCGACCTCGTGTCGTTTGAGAAATGCTTCGAACTCCTCTTTGAACGTGAGCTTGCGGTGGTGTTCCTCCTGATTACGGATGTATTCCATTACCGATTCCAAGTTTGAATGGCTGACCGCGAACGCGCCGTAACCGGTTTGCCAACCAAAGGTCCGTCGCGATGGAAATTCTTTGTGAACCCAGCCGGATGAATTGGCCTTCAAGTCCCGCATGAAATCTGAAAGCGAAGTTCGTGCAGGAAACGTCGTCAGAATATGCACATGGTCGGTCGGCCCGTTGATCAACATAACTTGACCACCGAGTTCGCGGATGATGCCGCCCATGTAGGCGAACAGGCGAGGTTTCAACTCTGCATCCAGCAACGGGGCGCGGTCTTTGGTGCTGAAGACGATGTGGGTCAACAGGTGGGTGAAGGTGTGGGCCATGATTTGTGCCGCCCCTCCGGGGCTTGGTTTGTTTTACGTTTCGACCCACGGCTGACGCCGTGGGCTAAATTCTTGCGCTGCTCCGCAGCTCCGGGCGGCTCTGTTCCCTCAAGC
>JANNAO010000153.1:0-10375 GCA_031384405.1 Verrucomicrobiota bacterium
ATCAATACATGGCCTTCTACACGCCGCTCGTGCTGGTCATCGGCGCGTTGGTCTGGGCGTTCACTCGCGATCTCGAACGCGTTATCTCCGTGCTGGTCGTCTCCTGCCCGTGCGCGTTCATTCTCGCGACACCGACCGCGATGGTCGCTGCGCTCTCCGCTGCCGCTCGTCTGGGGATTTTGATTAAGAATGTCGCCGACATCGAAACAGCCGCGAAGATCAATGCCTTCATCTTCGACAAGACTGGCACGCTCACCACGGGCGAACTCGCCGTGAGTCGTCTCGCGCCGATCGGCGACACCAAGCCCGCTGAGTTGTTGCGCATCGCTGCCAGCGCGGAAAAATACAGCAACCATCCGACCGCCAAAGCCCTCGCAACCATTTCGAGCGAGGCCGGTGTTCCACTCGTCGAGCCAAAGGATTTTACCGAAACTGCCGGTCGTGGTGTGACGGCTGATGTGGGTGGCGCGAAAGTTTTGGTTGGCCGCGCACAATGGTTGAAAGACAACGGCGTGAAGGACGACTTCGAGAAGTCCGTTGATCTCAATGAAACTGAAGGCTGGAGTTTGATCTTCGTCGCGCGTGATGGGAAATGCATCGGCTGGGTCGGCTTGCAAGACCAGACGCGCCCGGAAGCGCGAGAAGCCCTCGCTGAACTCAAGGAAGCTGGCGTGCGCCGCATCGCGATGGTTTCTGGTGATCGTCAACCTGTGGCTACACGCGTCGCGGCGGAGATCGGTTGCGAAGAAGCCAAGGGCGATTGTCTGCCGCAGAACAAAGTTGAATTCGTTCGCGACGTGAAGGCCAAGGGTTATCACGTTGCCGTCATCGGTGATGGTGTGAACGACGCGCCCGCGCTCGCCGCTGGCGACATCGGCATCGCGATGGGCGCGGCGGGTAGCGAAGTGGCGATCCACAGCGCGACGATTGCGCTGATGAACAATGATCTTCGCCGGTTGCCATTCCTCGTGAAGCTTTCTCGCAGCACCCGCACCGTCATAAACCAGAATTTCTTGTTCGGCGTGTTTTTCATCATCGGTGGTCTGAGCGCAGCGGCGTTTGGCTGGTTGAATCCGATCCTCGCGGCGGTTTTGCACAACGCCGGTTCGTTGATCGTGATTTTCAACAGTGCCCGTCTCGTGCGCAAAGGCGAGGAGCTGGAGCATTACCAACAAGAAGCCAGCAACACCGGCAGTGGAGACGGCGGCTCACGCCACGCCGCCGCTGGACAACTGACGCCGAAGACTGCGTGAGGAATTGGTGAGATGAAAGTCCGTGATATACTGAAAATGATTGCGGACGATGGTTGGTATCAGGCGCGGCAGCCATCGCCAATTCAAGCATCCGACGAAGCCGGGGTTGGTGACAGTTGCAGGAAAACCAGGCGATGATCTTGCGCCCGGTACGCAGAACAGCATTTTGAAACAGGCAGGACTCAAATGAAAAAATATCTGGTCGTCATCGAAGAAACAGCTACTGGATACTCTGCTTACTCGCCCGACTCGCCGGGCTGTATTGCCACTGGCGCAACGCGAGACGATGTCGAACGCGAAATGCGCGAAGCGATGCAGTTCCATGTCGAGGGAATGAGGCTTGAGGGTGAGGTGGTGCCAGAACCTCACAGCTACCCAGCATTTTGTGAGGTAGCGGCTTGAAATACGGTTAACTTAAAGACATGAGTGCCACAGAAATCATGCAACGGATTGAAGAACTGCCCGCCAAGGAGCAGGAGGAGTTGTTTATCTTTCTGACGAAGAAAGTGGTCGGCAGTCGTGGTGCAAATTCAAAACCGTGGCTGGGAAAGAAGCTTTCATTTGAGGAAGCCTGCGAGGTTGTCTTCCGGGAAAACCGCGAACTACTAAGCGATCTGGCCAAGTGAACGAGCCGATCTTTCTGACGCTTGATGAAGTGCTGATCATTCACGCCCGAAGTCTGACTGAACATGGTGGGAGTGACGGAACGCGTGATCGGGGATTGGTGGAGTCAGCCTTGGCCTCGGCGAAGAACACTTTTTATTACGCAAATGGAGATTGGTTTGATGTGGCGGCGAGTTACGCCTTTCACATTGCCGAATCACAGGCGTTCATTGACGGCAACAAAAGAACGGGTGTTGTGGCGGCGTTGGTTTTCCTCGCGCGCAACGGAGTTTATGCCCAGCCGTCGCGTTGGGAACTTTATACGGCAATGATTGACGTGGCAAAAAAGAAAAAGACCAAAGCAGACTTGGCGGATATTTTTCGCAAGTGCGCCCATAAAGAGAATGAAGCCCCATGACAACCCTTGAACCAAATCCAAAATCCGAAATCGTAAATCGTAAATCGGATGAAGTCGTCGTCTCCGTGCGCGGGTTGACGAAGGTGTTCAAAGATTTCTGGGGTCGCTCCAAGGCTCATGCGGTGAACGACGTGGACTTCGACGTGAAGCGCGGCGAGGTGTTCGGTCTGCTCGGACCGAACGGCTCTGGCAAATCCACGACGGTGAAGATGCTGCTTGGGTTGCTTTATCCGACCAAGGGACACATCGAAGTGTTCGGTCAGTCGCCGCGCCATGTGCAGACCAAGGCGCGCATCGGTTATCTGCCAGAGGAATCGTATCTTTATCGCTACCTCAATTCTCGCGAGACGCTGGATTTCTTTGGAAACTTGTTCCATCTCGATAAGGGTGATCGTGACAAACGCGCCGAACAATTGCTCGAAATGGTCGGGTTGAACCAGACGCTCACTCGCTCCGTGGGAGAGTTTTCCAAGGGCATGCAACGCCGCATCGGGTTGGCGCAGGCACTCATCAACGATCCCGATCTCATCATTCTCGACGAACCTACGGCAGGGCTTGATCCGATCGGATGCCGCGAGATCAAGGATTTGATCATCGCGCTCGCCAAGCGCGGCAAGACTGTGATTCTCAGCAGTCACTTGCTGTCCGATGTCGAAGATGTTTGTGATCGAGTGGTGATTTATTACGGCGGCAAAATTCAGGCACTGGGCACGTTGAAGGAACTGCTCGCCAAGCCCGACACGCTCCGCATCACGACTCCTGTTTTGCCGCGAGAAACGATGGAGCGGGTGTTGGAGATTATCCGCAAAGACATCGGCTCAGGCGAAGTGCGCGTGGATAATCCGACGCAGAATCTCGAAAGCTATTTCCTAGAAGTGGTGGAGAAGGCGAAGCAAGCCTCGCAACAGACCAGTGGTGCGCAATCCGGTGCACGCGTGGCGGAATATCTGCGTGGCGATGCGGCAACGCAATCTGCGCCGGACAAAGTTTTGGAGAAGCTCACGTTGCCAGCGGCTGCGACATTCGCGCCAGTCTCAAGCGAATCTGTCGAGACCTCAGTCAACGAGAAGAAGCTGGATGCGTTGACAAAATCTGAACCGGTTTCCACACCAAGCCAACCTGTGCCGCAAGCAAAGACAGAAGATTTGGCGAAGGCGGATGAGAAGTTGTCGTCGTTGCTTGGCAGCAAGAAGAAATAATTCGAGGACGACGAAGACGACGACGATTCAATCATGCAACAACTGTTCACCATCGCTGGCCTGACCTGGAAAGCCGCCTTTCGCTTCCGGCTGTTCATCGTCGTGGCGGTGCTGTTGCTTGCGGCGGTGGTGGGTTTGCCGCTGCTCATCAAGGACGACGGCACGGCGCGCGGGTTCACGCAGATTTTGCTGACCTACACGTTGAGCACCATCACGGCATTGCTTGGCTTGTCCACGCTGTGGTTGTCCTGCGGCACGCTGGCGCGGGATATCGAGGAATGTCAGATGCAGATGGTGGCGGTGAAACCCATCGCGCGCTGGCAGATATGGCTCGGCAAATGGCTCGGCATCATGTCGCTGAACGCCGCGTTGCTGGCGATCTCCGGCGCGGGCGTGTTCTTCCTGTTGCAATGGCGCGCGACAAAACTGCCGCAGGAGGAGCAAACAATTTTGCGGAACGAAGTTCTCGTGGCGCGCGCCGGAGCAAGGCCGCCAGCGTTTGAAAAAGAGATCGAGCAGGCCACCAATGAGGAATTGAAAAAGGCTCTGGAACGCGCGCCGGTGACGCCAGCGGAAGTTCCATTGCTGCGTCAGCAGATCAAGGAAGGCTTGAAGTCTGAGCTACAAAATGTCCCGCCCAACTACGAGCAGAGTTGGAAGCTTGATCTGGGTTTTGCGAAGAACTTCATCCGCAAGCAACCGCTCTTTCTGCGCGTGAAGTTCAATACGGCGGTGAAAAGTCCGTCAGGCACGTTCGATGTCTATTGGCGCGTGGGTGTGCCGAAGGAAACCTCGTATTGGCAGACACCCGTGCCGATGAGTCTCGCACCGGAAACGTTTCATGAATTTGAAATCCCGCCTGATCTCTTCGACGAGAACGGAATCCTCACAGTGACGGTGATGAATCCCAACCCGGTCTCGCTGCTCTTCACGACGGAGGAAGGCATCGAGGTGTTGTATCGCGAAGGAGGCTTTGGACTAAATTACGCGCGCGGTCTTGGCATTATTTTCTGCTGGATGGCGTTGTTGTCTGCGGTCGGACTTGCGGCGGCGAGCTTCCTGTCGTTCCCCGTGGCGGCGTTTGCTTCGATGGCGGCGTTGATGGTGGTGTTTTCGGCAGGCACGCTTTCCACCGTGGTGGCTGACGGCACGATCATGAGTTACAATCAGGAAACGGGCGAGCGCGGATCGGCTGCGCTGGACTTTGTTGCCGTCCCGTTGTTCAAAGTCATTCTCACAGTCATCAATCTGGCGAAAGATTTTTCACCGATTGACGCATTGAGCGTGGGTCGCAGCATCACCTGGGCGGAGCTTGGCCGCGCATTTGGACAGATCGTCCTGCTGCTCGGCGGTATCATCGCCACGTTTGGCATCTGGACGTTCAACCGCCGCGAACTCGCCACGGCGCAATCCAACCAATGAACGATCGCCTGAGAAAATTCATCCTGCTCACGCTCGCCGTGGTGTTGCTCATCGGCTCCACGCTGATGCAGCGCGTGTTGAACAAGGATCGTGACGCGCTCGGCCTGACTCGCGTAACGCCGCTGGAGAATGCGCCGCCGCTGCTCGCGTTCACCACGGTGGCTCTCGGCGGATTCCGGGGCTTGATCGCCAATGCGCTTTGGATCCGCGCCACGGAGTTGCAGGAGAACGACAAGTTTTTCGAGATGGCGCAGCTCGCCGATTGGATCACAAAGCTCGAACCGCATTTCGTCCAAGTCTGGACCGTGCAGGCGTGGAACATGTCCTACAACATTTCAGTGAAGTTCAAAGATTTTGAAGATCGCTGGCGCTGGGTGCAACGCGGCATCTCGCTGCTGCGCGACGAGGGATTGAAATACAATCCGAACGAGGTGTTGATCTATCGCGAACTGGCGTGGCAATTCCAGCACAAGATGGGCGCGAATCTCGACGACGCGAACATGGTCTATAAACAGGCGTGGATCTACGAGATGGCGACGGTGTTCGGCAAAGGTGAACCCAAGCTGGACGCCTTGCTCAATCCGAAAACGGAGGAGGACTGGCAGCGGCTCGCGATCCTGACGAACAAGTTCAAGATGGACCCGGTGTTCATGAAGCAGGTGGATGACAAACGCGGGCCACTGGAATGGCGATTGCCAGAAGCGCACGCGATCTATTGGGCATCACTCGGACTGAAAGCGGCGGCGGAAAATCCGACGAAGGTGAAGGCGGATGAATTGATCCAACTGCGCCGCGTGGTCTATCAATGTATGCAACTAGCTTTGCAGCGCGGCCGCTTGATTGCGGATGGGTACGCCAAGCGTTTTGATTTCGGCCCGAACCTCGAGATCGTTCAAAAGGTCAGCGATGCCTACGAACAAGCGATGCTTGATGAGCCGGGGATGAAGAACAACATCGAGACCGCACATCGCAACCTGCTGGGCAATGCGGTTTATTTCCTCTACGAACACGACCGTATCCCGGAAGCGTTGAAGTGGTACAAGTATCTCGGTGAAAAATATCCCGACAAATCACTGCTCATGGGAAAACTCGATTCGTTTCCCGGCAATCTCACTCTGGAAGAATTTGCCATCGGACGCATCGTCGAGGACGTGAGCGAGACGAGTCGTGATCGCGTGAAAGCTGCGATGGAGGGGCAACTCGCGCGAAGTTACAAGCAATTGATCCTCGGCGACAACAAGCGCGCCGCCGGACTTCGCCATCTCGCTCAGATGCTGCGCGAGGCTTACACCAAGAAAATTGCGGGCGGTGCGAACGAAGATCGTATCGGCCTGCCGCCGGTCGCAGAGGTGGAGCAACAAGTGTTGAGTCGCCTGCTGGACCCGAAATTAAATTACTGGCCGCCTGAGATGCGTGCCGCTTTGCGTTCTGCGCTGGGCATGCCGATTGAGATTGTTGATCCGGTATCAACCGACACGAACGCTCTGCCAGCCATCGTTGTTCCGGCCAAGTGAAGTGCGCTTGGTCAGTGATGTTGTTGGGACTCGTATTCCCCGTGGGCGTTTGCTTTTCAGCCCAGGCCCGGCGCGTTCGCTGTCCATCGAAGTTGTTTCCTAATACCACCGCCATCTTTGCGGGCTTGCCTTGGAGCGGTCGTCGGGTGTTTATTGGCTTCCACCAACACCATGAGCACCACGCCTTCAAACCAGAACGGCAAACCCGCAGACGACCGTCCGCTTATCTTCGCTGTGGACGACGAACCCATGTTGCTCGAACTCGCCACGATGGTCGTTGAGCCGCTCGGCTTCCGCGTGGAAACTTTTCGCGACCCGATCGCTGCCGTGCGCGCTTTCTCGCTGGCGAATCCTTTGCCGGAATTGATCCTCACAGATTTTTCCATGCATCAGATGAACGGCCTCGATCTCATCCGCGATTGTCGCCGCATCTATCCGCAGCAAAAGATTCTGATGGTGAGCGGCACCGTGAGTGAGGACATCTACAAGGATTCGCCCCACAAGCCGGATGCGTTTCTTGCCAAACCGTATCAAGCAGTGACGCTCGCCAGATTTGTCGCCGAACTCACCGGGCGGGATTGAGCGTGTGATTGTAGAATAGTTTTCCACGACTTACGTCAGAGTCATGGTGTTCCCACTCAAACTATCAAACCAAATGCTTCCATGAAAAAATTGCTACTACTACTCATCGCTGTTGTTCTCACTGTCACCACATTGTCCGCTCAGGATTGGGCCAAGGCGCGATTGGAAAAATCTCCGCGCCACATGGAATGGGTGAAGATCAAATACGGCGGACGCGAAGTGAATTGCTTCGTCGCTTATCCCGAAGTGAAAGACAAGGCCACGGCGGTCATCGTCATCCACGAGATCATGGGCCTGACAGATTGGGTGCGCGGCGTGACGGATCAACTGGCGGAGGCGGGTTACATCGCCATCGCGCCGGATTTTCTTTCCGGCAGCGCGACCAATGGCGGTGGCACGGCGGAACTCGGCGGCGGCGATGCGGTGCGCAAAGCCATATCCTCGCTGAAGCCTGAACAGATCACGGCGGACTTGAACGCGGCTGTGGATTACGCGGCGAAACTTCCTGCGTGCAACGGCAAGGTGGCCGTGGGTGGATTCTGCTGGGGTGGCACACAGACGTTCCGCTTTGCGACGAACAACAAAGACATCAAGGCGGGGTTTGCGTTCTATGGTTCCGGCCCGGAGAAGGAGGACGACATCGCGCGCATCGCCTGTCCGGTGTTCGGTTTTTACGGCGGGAATGACAATCGCGTGAACGCCACGATTCCCAAATCCACGGAGCTGATGAAGAAAGCGGGCAAGACTTACGAGCCGGTCATCTACGAGGGAGCTGGCCACGGTTTCATGCGCGCGGGCGAAGCGCCGGATGCTAACACCGCCAATAAAAAGGCGCGCGACGAAGCTTGGACGCGGGTGAAAGCTGAATTGAAAAAGCTCTAAAGGACTTACTCCTGCGGATAAACCAGGATGCGGTCGTGAACCACGATGACGAGATCGTTCTTCCCGTCGCCTGTCACGTCGGCAACTGTGGCTTCGCGCGGTTCAGCCATCTCACCACCTCGACCACGAAATGTTTTCTGCTCGAACACCTGCCAGCGATCTCCGGCAACAAGTTTGTGGTTCGTGTCGAACGTCACGAGGTCAATATGGTTCTTAGCGGTTTCCATGAACACGATGTCTTTGCGACCATCACTATTGAGATCGCCGCAAATCATGTCGTTGAGATAACCGTCTTTGATGGATGTCTCGTAGCTGTCGAGCGCAGCGAATTCCCAGATGTCTCCGGCAAGCGGCATCCATGCGACGGCGTTGACGCCGAGGAAGGCGACGCTGTTCGCCTTGCCACCGCCGAACGCGACGGATTGCAGGCTGCCGAAATCCGAGACGGGCAGCGGAATGTTCCGCACGACCTGCCAGACTCCTGCGGCATCGCGGTCGCAAAGCGTCAACGCCTTGCGCTCGGCATCGAGCAGGAAGAGTGAGGGGACGTTGTTCGTGCCGCGCGGAACTGCGGTCGCGCCGATGAGTCGCGAATTGCTGGCCGCGCCGTTGATCTGTTCCTTCACCTGAAAAACCCAGCCGGGTTTGTTGGTGGAAGTGGTGAGTGCGGTTTCGGGTTTAAGCACGACGGCGCGTAGGAAATTCTTCTGGGTCATCAGCAACTCCGGTTTGCCGTCACCGTCCACGTCCGCCACGCTCAACCACGACGCGCCGAATCCTTCGCTCACGCCACCCGGCGGCGTCACGTCTTGTTCGTCAAAATCCTTCGCGTCTTTCCCGGCAGCTTGCAGCAGGACTTTTACTTTTTCGCCGGGGATCAGCGCGACGAGATCGGTCAAGCCGTCCTGATTCACGTCATGAAAGGTGAGTGAGCTGGGATTGGTTTCAAACTTCGCGCTGAGTTTTTGCGTCCGAGTTTTTCCATCAGCCGTGCGGGTGACGAGGGCGCGGCGGTCATCTGTTCCGAGAACGATCACGGCGAGCGTGGGCTTTGCACCGGGCGTCAATGCGCCGACGGCGAGCGTGAGCGGCTTGCCTTCGAGTTGGATCAATTCAGGAAATGGCAGACGCGCCTTGTCATCGAGACGTGTCACGCCGACTTGGCGTTCGTCTGCGCTGAGGAGAAAAACTTCCGGTTTGCCATCGCCGTCCCAATCCGCCACTGCAATGTCGCTAATGCCAGCCAGCGTCGGGAACGCGCGCGGCGATGCGAGCGAGCCGTCGGTCTTTTGTTCGTAGAGGGAGATTTGTCCGCGCTCAGGTTCAGCCACGAGCAAGTCGGCGCGACCGTCGCCGTTCACGTCAGCCCAGAGCAGGCCGCGTTTGGATTTGTCGGACTTGGCGAGCGGCAGAACTTGGAACTGGCCTTGTTTGAAATCAGCGGAGAGCGCATCAGCGGCCTTGCGTGTGAATTGCGAAATCTGAGCGCGGCCTGTGTCACGGGTGACGCTGGTGATGAAGGTCTGCTTGGTGGAATCAATTGTGTCGCCCCAATACGAATGGATGGCGGGCAGCTTGAAATAGAATTCTGGGCCGAGTTGACCATCGGCGTTTTGCAGGCGGAAGCGGAACGGGTTTGCGTTGTCAAAATTGACGAACAGCAGGTCGTTGCGGCCATCGCCGTCAATGTCCAACACCTGAACGGAACGCACAGCGGACGCGAGCGGAAGTTTCTCCGGCTCGGCAAGCGTGTGATCCGCGCTTTGCGTGATCAGGTAGGCGTGATTTTCCGCGAGCAACACGAGATCGGTGCGGCCATCGCCGTTGATGTCGCCGGACGTGAGCGAATTGGGATTCACCTGACCGTCCTCAATCGCAAACCGTTTCGGCGCGCTCCAGATGTTTGAACCTTGATTGTAGATGACGAGCAGTTCCTTGGGTTCGCCGTAGTAGGCGATGTCTGGGCGACCATCACTGTTGAGATCGGTGACGACCATGCCGCCGATACGTTTCTCGGACGGAATCGAATCCACGCGGAAGCGCGAGTCGGGCGGGAGATCGTTGACATCGCGTTTGGTGAGAGGCTTGGCGGCGATGTTGGTCTTGCCGGTCTGATTGAACAGCAGCGTGATCTTGGAGCGAGAGTTATTGGCGATGACGAGGTCTTTGAGTCCGTCGCCGTCAATATCCGTGGCGTGCAGGATACCGATCTGGCTATCGAGCGGAAAAATCTCCGGGCCAGAGAAGGCGAAGCGGTTGGTGGCGGTTTGGCCGTGGGCGGAAACGAACGCGCTCGCAAACAAGATCGCGGCGACCGTGCGACGTGGGGAAATCATCGTATTCATCAGCGCGCGCAAGGTGACAGTGAGGGCGAGCATTGGCGAGAATTTATTCGGGTCGGAAACCTTCAGTTCAACCACGAATGAACACGAATCTGAAGTGGTAGGGCGCGTCACTCCGTGCGCGCCGCACTGTTGCAATCGAAACTCGGCGCGCACGGAG
>JANNAO010000207.1:0-6554 GCA_031384405.1 Verrucomicrobiota bacterium
CCACCCGGTTCAGGGGTTCGATGCGCGATTGAGTTTCACCTGAGTTCACACACCACGTTTTAAGATTGAAGCGTATCTGGATCGGACGCCGCCAAACCGAGACCGAAATTCGGCTGGCCCGGGTGCAACGCATCATCCCAATTGAAACAGAAAGGCCGCCCCTCATCGGGGCGGCCACTGAATAGTTTCAATCGAAAGTCGCTGTTAGCGACGACGGCGGAACATCACAGCTACGGATCCCAAGCCGAGCAATGCCAAGCTGGTAGGCTCAGGCACGACCGCGCCATGGACGCCGATGTTGTCAAATCCAGTGGAGGCACCAATCGGATCGACTACCATCAACGGAACGAATTTAACACTGTCAGCACCCGCAGCAACGGTGTAGTTGAACGAATAGGTCGCCCAACTGGTGTTAATAGCGAAGTTGATATCAGTGCTGTCACCCAAGAAGGTCGCACCGTTCCACGATTCCATTTTCATTCCTGAGGTAGGCAAAACATTGCCGAGGCTGATCATGTCAAGCTGGAACAAGTAGCTGTTACCGGCTGTGAGACCCAGCGAGGCCAGTGACTGGGCTCCAGGGACGTCGGTGAACAACACACCACCCCAGCCGCCTGCGGTCTGGTCAATGGTGGCGTACGCACCTGGATTTCCACCCGCTACGGGGAACGTGGGGCTAGTGCCGCTGCCAGCAAAACCCCAGCCGGAACTGCCAGCTGAGAAATCGCCGTTGTTTGCTAGATTAAAGACCGCATGGGCGCTTCCCGCCATCGCAACTAGTGCCAGACTTAATATTAGTTTTTTCATTTATACTTCCTGCGTTTTTATGGTTGTTGTTGTTGACCGAGTTTCACCGAATTTTTAGGTTTGTGCAGCTCGTTTTGCTGAGTGATCGCGTTCAAATTCTAAAGCGGTTTCATTAGTCTACGGGCTACTCCGAAATACTATCAGGCCATCACGCCTTACATAGCTAGCCAATCGGCTAGTTATTGAGCTGGGCATCGGGAATTACACGGTCGGGGGCCAGTGCCTCCCGACTTCGCCTCACCCGTGGAAATTTCACTCCATTGGAAGGAGAGAGGATAGCCGTTTGGCCGCGTGAGGGCATTTCGTTTTCAAGATACATTTTGAAAACTGTTCAACGTTGCGATAGCGCTGGGTCACCCCCACGCAAGATGACCGTGGTGTTGACGGTCGGCCCGGCGGAGTGGCGCTCGGTTTTCCCGTTAGGCCAGGTCACGTCAATGAATTTGACCTGTTTCGCCTGGCCGAGACCAAAGTGGGCGACCGTGGCGTGTTGAGCGAGGAAGGAATCGCCGCTGACAATCCACCGCGTTTGAACGCGTCCCAGATCGTCGGTGATGGCCACCTTGGCACCATTGGGCGAGAAGCCCGGACGAGCCGATTCGCGCAATCGAACGGCGAACCAGTTGTTGCTCTGACTGGTGGTGATTTGATTCGCGTAGATATGAATCACTAGGCCGAATCCACGCCCGAGCCAGACTGATTCCGCCACCACGAGATCCGGTCGCCCGTCGTTGTTGAGGTCATCCGAAACAACAGAGCGAGCATCGTAGGGATAAGCGGTTCCGAACATGAAGGAATTATTCACGAAGCTTTCTGAACGGGCCGGATGATTCACAAACAGCACGTTCTTCTCGTAACCGTTCCAGGAAATCTGATCGTTATTAATCCCGCTGAGTGAGCTTTCAAAAACTTTGAGTACCTGCGGGTTTTCCTTTGAATCACCGGTGTAGATATCATGTGTCCAGAAGGTCGTGCAGTAGTCCTGACAGGATTTGCCGCTGCGATGACCGTTGGCCACGTAGATGTCTTGATCGCCATCCAAGTCGAAGTCGAAAGTTGTCACGCCCCAAGACCAACCGGTACGAGCGACGGCGGCCGCCACCTTCGGGACTTCCTGAAAGTTCTTTTCCGGAGTGCCGAAGTAGAGCCGATTGCCGTAGCCCATGGCGGCGCGCATCGGATGCACATCGGGCCGGTCAGCGCGCCCGAGGTTGAGCCGGTCGAGCCGGCGGGCCGTAGTGGACGACATCCCGATCACATACATGTCGAGCCGCCCATCCGCATTGTAATCGCCAAAGGTGTGGCCCATGCCGAAAAAGTGCCGATCCTTGACATAAGATTCCGTGGCGAGTTGGAACTTCCCCTTGCCGGTGTTCCGATAAATGTCGAGGCCGGCATAGTCAGCGACATTGACCAAATCGAGATCACCATCCTCGTCGAGATCAATGAAGGAAGTGGAATAAGTCCGCCGGTGACGCAACGGTGCGAGTCCAGAGCTTTCCGTGACATCGGTGAATGCTCCAGCCCCGTCGTTTATCAGAAAATAAGACGGCGGACCGTCGTTGGCGTCGTAGTACGGCGTCGGCATCTGCCCCTCCACGAAAGAGAGCTTGTATTGCGTCATCCACAAGTCCAGGTCGCCGTCTCCATCGGCGTCTCCGGCAGTGACTGCCGTGGGCATCTCGAACTTAACATCGGCGCAAACCACGGGTTTGGTGGGAAACTTACCTTGCTCCGTACCGGCGTAGAAGTAGGGCGACCCATCCTTGCCCACCGTGACGAAGTCAGCGTTTCCGTCGCCGTTAAAATCGGACAGGATGCCAGCTTCCCAGATCGGAATCGGATGATCGAGCAAGTTGGTCCCCAGGAAGTTCTTGCCACCTTGATTCCAATAGACGCGGTTCCAACGCGGTAGAATGATTTCCGAAAATCCGTCCGTGTTGAGGTCGTAAACCAGCATCGGATACGCGGAAGCGAATTCGTTCGAGACGCTCTGGGTCGTGAAGACTTCCTTAAACAATCCCCCACCTTCCCGCTGTAGGAGTGTGAGGCCGCTGACCATGATGGAGTCCGCAACCGGAATCCCGGCCGGTGTATAGTTCGTCGGGCTGGCCCACTGGATTTCAAGATCGCCCTTGACCGAGTAGGTTGTTTTTGTCGCTTCCTTGACCGCATGAATGAGGAAGGAGACGGTTGATTTTGCCGCGCTGGAATTAGTCGCGGGAACAAAACGGCTGTGATGCCACTCGGTCTGAACAACCTGAATTCCGGCTTTCTCAAGGGAACGCAAATACTCCTTCCACTCGTTCGGTTTGAAGGTTCGCCCCGGCACGGAGGAAAAAGTAGTCAGACTCACACCGGACTCGAGGGACTGGACCGGCGACGGAACGCCGAGCGAAAACCCTCCGAGAATCGGAAATTCGGCCAAGATGCCCATCTTTGCTGCGACCTCGGCATTGCGTTCAACATCCCAAAGCTGAATGAAGACGCCTTCGTGTTTTTGCGCTTCGACCTCGGGCGCCCAGATGGTTTTATCGAGTTCCTGACGCTGGGCGAGCAGGACTTCCGAGGCATTCGTATCCACCGGGGTTGCCGGTGCTGGTTTAGCAGTGTTGGTCTCCGGGGCTTTTGAGCACCCCCCGCTGCCGACGACGACAGCGGTCGCCAATCCAAGGATGAGGATTTTGCTAACAATATTTATTTTTTTCATAATATTTAATTTTGAACTCTCTTGCTGTACTGCTCGATTTAGCTGGTTACTCTGCTTTAATCAATTCTGTTTCCGGAAAATTTTCCACCCATTCGTACCATTTGGCCATGTATCCATCAACCAATTCCAGTTCGCTGGGATGATTGATTCCCTCCGTGGTCCGTCCCCACATGTTCCATTTGTTGCCATGCTGATCGGTCATCAGTAGCGGGGACTCCGTGGTGATCTTCATGTCCAATACGGTCCCGTTGAGTACCCGTTTGTAGGCGCCGATCTGATATTGATGCTGCAACATCAGGAGGACGGGAGTGTTGTTTAGGTTGGTTTGAACCAGAGTCGCGTTCGCACTCAATGCCTCAATTGTGATCGCCTTCGGTTTTTCGCCGGGGTTGGGGATCAAGCCAAACACCAAAGTATATCCAGGCAACAAGTCACGATTGGGATTCGGCCGGGGGTCGGTAATCTTTTCCAAATATTTTGGATTAAAGAGGCAATGATCCGCCATCTTGCTGACCCGGCCATGGGGGCGCGACCGAATCTCGTCGGTGACCACCAACACCGTCGTGTTCGGATGCTCCTGCACCCAATCTTTCCAGGAGGAAAAATAGACGCGAATCCGGGTGAGTTTTGTTCCTTTGAGTGGGCCTTCAAAGGCTTCGCCTATGAACGGATACCAGTAGCTACCGGTTTGAAAGTCCTCTCCGTACCACGTCCCGTTCTTCAACCCACGTGGCCGGATGTCCAGCACCGTGTCGGCCAACGTAGCCAGAAACGCGGCGCCGCCGTTACACGCTTCGCAGACGTTGACGATGATGGGTTCGCCATTGAGGTAATCATTCACCGCATGGAAATTGGCCATCAGACTCCACGGGTAGGCTCGGGCTTCGCCACCCAGAATTACGCCGAGAACGGCGTCATCCTCACGCATGAACTCGGCCTTGGCTGGCGGGACAAAGGGCGGATTGTTCAGCGGCAGATTAAACGCTCGCACACTCCGCCAAGTAAATTCCGGGAATTCCGGCACAGCCAGTTGGTAGGCCACTGCGGCGTCCGTCGCTGCGGGCGAAGCGGGTTCGTTCTTGGAGCAACCCATCACCACAAGACAAACCAGAAGTGCCAACCGTCGCGAGAGTGCGTGGTTTAACCAGTCGTTCATGAATAGTTGGAAACGTTTTTTGTCGAGCATGCAGTCGAGAATCGCGGAGGTGAGATTTTATTGCAATCTAAGTCGGTAGAACTCTTGCGCTGCAGCCATCGGGTTTGTTCGCGGTGAAGTTGATCCCGCGACATTGCTCCAAGGTCCGCTCACATTCGTGGCCTGTTGCAAAGTTCCGCCGGGCCAGGTCAGGATCAACCCTCCTGCTACTGCCTGAAACCCAAGGCTGGCCGGTGGATTCACGATCACCGTCGTCACCGCCGCTGTTGAAGTGCATCCACCCGCAGAGGCGGTCACGCTGAACAGGCCGGAGTTGATCGTGGTGGCGACGGCGATGGACGGATTCTGATTTGTGGAGTTGAAACCATTCGGCCCAGTCCAACTGTAAGTCGCGCCCGGCACCGTTGACGCCGTCAGATTCAAAGTCATGCCCGTCCAAAGCGGGCCGTTGTTACCAGCAGTAGGGGCTGACGGCGGTGTGCAGACGGGCGTTGCACTAACGAATGAAGAGTTGGTGCTTTCGCAACCGAGCAGGGTCGCGGACACGACGTAGTAATAGGTCACGCCGTTTGTCAGTCCGGAATTGATACTGTTGGTGCTTGTGAGTCCGCTGAGGATGGTCGTGAACGGCCCGCCGCTGGCGAGTGCGCGTTTCACGTTGTAGGTCGCGCCCGCGAGTGCGTTCCAATTCAGACTCACCTGCAAGTTGCCATCTGTTGCCGCGAGTCCCGCCGGTGACGTCGGCTTGGAAATAATAATCTCAATCCCACTCGCGCGTGCGTTGTCGGTCACGGTCACATATTGAATCGTGATCTGTCCGCCGCTGGCGACGGCGTTGAATTCGTTGATAACCGCTTTGTTCGCGGCTCCGGCGGCGGCGATGATATCGAAGTTGGTCAGTACCTGCGCGCCGTTGATAAGGACGTTGAAACTCCTTTGGCCGACTGCTGTCCAGTAGGTTTCCGCCGAATGGAGACGCACTTTGTAAGTCGCGCCGGAGATCAAGCCGGTGAACGTGTAGGTCATGTTGCCGTAGCGTTCCGTCTGATATACCGACTGAGGCGCGGGCGCGATCAGGCCAGTCGTATCAATGGTGGCCGTGGACACCGCGCCAACGGTGCCGCCTGCGACATTCGCATCCGCCACGAAATGCCCCGTCACGCCGCCGCCGGAATTCACGGCGAGCGAGTAAGCACCGAGGATCGCGGTTTGCTCGCTGGAGTTCGTGCTTGATCCAACAGAGTTCGTCGCCGCAACGACGTAGTAATAGGTGGAACAATTCGCGACACCTGAATCGGTGAAGTTGTTTGTCGCGACGCTTGCCACCGTAGTGTAAGGCCCGCCGCTCGTCGTCGCGCGCTTGACGTTGTAACCCGTCGCGCCTGATGTGGCGTTCCAGTTCAGATAAACTTTCGCGCTGCCCGGACTAGTCGTGAATCCAGTAGGCGTTGATGGAGCGGTCGAAGCCACCGGCACGTTGGTATAGACGCGCACATAATCCACCAGCATCTGTTGGGGAAAGACCGTGTAGTTGGATGGATAGCCCGGCCAATTCCCGCCGACTGCAAGATTGAGCAGGATGAATTGCGGTTGAGTGAACGGCCATGTGCCGCCACTTGGCAAACTTGCGGGCGTGGCGGTGAAGTAATGCTGGTTGTCCATGTACCACTTGATCTGATTCGTCGTCCACTCGATGGCGAAGATGTGGAAGTCATCGGCAAAGACTGCGCCGCCCGGCAATGTGTAAGTGCTGCTAACTCCCGCGCCGCCATTGTAATCTCCGCCGGATTGCGGGCCGTGGATTGTGCCGTATAGCTTGCCCTGCTCGTTGTTGTTCGTCTTGCCGATGTTTTCCATGATGTCGATCTCACCACAGACGGG
>JANNAO010000238.1:0-4804 GCA_031384405.1 Verrucomicrobiota bacterium
AATCGTTTCTCGGCCGCATCGCACTTTAAACTCTCTTCATTTTCTTTCTTCATCCCCACTTTAATGAAGCAACTGTCTATATTTGTACACCTAATTCGCAGAATTTCTTTCCGCACCCTCACCCGTCTTTAATCACACCCGGTGTTGATTGGTGGAATGGATGTTTATCGGAATGCACCCGACGATCCAGTTCCATTCAATAAAGACTGGTATGCGGTAGTCGCTCATCCTGACGACCCAACCATGCTCCTTGTGGACGGTCCACAGAAAGATGCCGAGCATTGGCTCGAGTCGATTTCGGAACGCTGTACGGGAATTGAGATTCTGGGCGTGCCAAAACAGAACCCTCGAAATGGCGAAGAGACCTGAACGTGCAAAATGAAAAACAAATCATTTCGTTTCGCGTTGTTGATAGTTGTGATCGTCATAGTCGTTTATTGTGTAATTCAGTCATACCCGCCTAACAAAGCAATCCACAACCCCGGAAAAGAACAGGCAGCATCCGAATCTAGACCAATTGTCCCAACTGCTTTAATTGCCAAGGCAGAGAGCGGTGATGTTGCGGCTCAACTCGAACTCGGATTTCGATACGACAATGGTGATTGGGGAACAAGAAATGCAATTGAGAGTTCTAAATGGTTTCGCAAAGCAGCAGATCAGGGAAATCCAGAAGCGCAGTATCAAGTCGGTCTGATATATTCCATTGGAGAGACAACGCCGCAAAATTTCAGCGAAGCTTTCAAGTGGTTTCAGATGGCCGCCAAACAAGGACACACGGCCTCTGAATTTGAACTTGGTCAGATGTATGATAATGCCCAAGGGGTAAATCAAGATTACATTCAAGCAAGTATCTGGTATCGAAAGGCTGCTGAAAATGGAAATGCTGACGCACAGTTTCTGCTTGGAATTCTATTTTTCAATGGCCATGGCGTTACGCAAAACGCAAAAACCGCCTCTGAATGGTTTACTAAAGCAGCCAATCAGGGTGAAGAAAATGCACAATTATTTTTGGGTCGCTTGTATGACATATCCAAGATATTTCATGACAAGATACGAAATGATTATTTCTACGGGACGCCGGGATTTCCAAATGACAAAGCCGAAGCTTACAAGTGGTATAATCTTGCGGCAGCGGTGGGATCGAAAACAGCACTTACCAACCGCAACGACTTGGAGGTGACGATGGCACGCGAGCAAGTGGCTGATGGCCAACAGCGGGCCAGCAGATTTATTCTGTCTCACCCCGTTGGGTTCGTACAGAAACCGGCTTTCAAAGAAGTCAAAGCGAGCGCAGAAAAAGGAAACTCGGATGCCCAGTTCCAAATAGGAATGTTCT
Organism: Verrucomicrobiota bacterium; assembly: GCA_031384405.1. Lineage (GTDB taxonomy): Bacteria > Verrucomicrobiota > Verrucomicrobiia > Limisphaerales > JADLHS01 > JADLHS01. The sequence goes on from JANNAO010000238.1 coordinate 1,337, forward strand.
ACGCAACAGGTGATAAAGCACCTCTTGATTATGTCGAAGCTTACAAATGGTTTAGTCTTTCCGCAGCGCAGGGGCGGCAGACGGCGCAAAACTCGCGTGAAATTTTGCTCCGAGAAATGACCCCCAAGGAAGTTGCTGAAGGTCAGTCTCAGGCAGCAGCCTTCAAACCAAAAGAATAACTGGGAAAGAGTTTCTAATGGCTGGCTAATATTCGCTGTTTTCAAATCCCTCCGCCTCTCCATTCCGTGATGAATCGAATCTTTGTCACAAACCCGCGCCCCTGAATCCCAAAGGGATTCCATCATCCAGCCTAGGGTTGCGAGGGACGAGCTACCCTAGGTAACTGCCAACAACAATTTCAACCCCAACGGGGTTGCGTCCTTTGGTCGTTCGCTGTGCTACAACCCCTTCAGGGTTGATGACCATTTGAAATTTTACCCAGGGTAGCTCGTTCCTCGCAACCGCTGGGCTAGATGATGCAACCCCGTTGGGGTTGTTTGCAGAATTGCTTCCGGTTGTTGAAACCCGCTACCGTCTTCGCATGAGTTCACCGTTGGAATCCATCGGCATCATCGCGGGCAGTCGCTCGTTGCCGTTGCTGTTCGCAAAGCAGGCCAGGGCAGGAGGCGTCAAACGCATCGTGGCCGTGGCGTTCGAGAACGAGACGGATCAGAGCATCGCGTCGCTCGTGGACGAAGTGGTCTGGGTCAAGGTCGGGCAGTTGGGCAAGATGATCGAGACGTTCACTGATCGCGGCGTGAAGCAATGTGTGATGCTCGGCCAGATCGCGCCCAAGAATCTTTTCGACGTGCGCCCTGATCTCCGTGCGATGGGTGTGTTGTTCAAACTCAAGGAGCGGAATGCGCAGACCATCTTCGGCGCGATCGCAAATGAGTTGAAGAAGGACGGCGTGGATTTGATCGAGGCGTCGCCGTGGTTGCAGCCGTTGATGCCGGGCGCGGGTTTTCATATCGGCAAGAAGTTGTCGGACGAGCAGCGCGCGGATGTGGAGTTCGGATTCCGTATCGCGAAGGAGGTTTCGCGCTTGGAAATCGGCCAGATCGTGGTGGTGAAGGAAGGCACGGTGCTGGCGGTGGAGGGGTTTGAAGGCACGGACAAATGTCTGGCGCGCGGAGGCGAACTGGCCGGAAAAAACGGCGGCGCTGTGGCGGTGAAGGTGGCGAAGATCGGCCATGACATGCGATTCGACGTGCCGTGCATCGGCCCGCAAACGTTGGAGACCTGCGCGAAGTCGGGCGTAGCGGTGCTGGCGTTCGAGTCGGGGCGGAGTTTGTTGTTGGAGCAGGAGGTTTGTGAGTCGCTGGTGCGGAAACACGGGCTGGCGGTGGCGACGGTGGGGTGAAGGGAAAAGCTCCAAGCACCAACATCCAAGCTCCAGAGAACATCCAAATCTTAAACACGGCGTTAGCGCACGATTGATATTTGGAGGCTTGAGGCTTCTCTGGTGCTTGGATGTTGATGTTTGGTCCTTCAGTTCAACCACGGTGATGCTAAAAACGGTTGAGAACCAGAATTGCCAAACCCCTACGGCATGGCATCATGTGATGGTCATTAACTTTTAATTTTATGAACAAACCGAAAATCATCGCTTACTTGAAACCGTCCTGCGGCTGGAGCAACGGCGTGCGCGCTGTCCTCCGCAAATACGATCTGCCCTTTGAAGACCGCGACATCATCAACAACCCTGCCGAACGCCAGGAGATGATCGAGAAGAGTGGTCAGATGCTGAGTCCGTGCGTGGAGATCAACGGTAAGATGTTGCCCGACATCAGCGGCGAAGAAGTCGAAGCGTGGATGTTGGCGAACAGCGTTGTTGTTCCGAACGATCTCGTTCCTGATGCACCGACGAACCAGCCTTGCGCTCACGAGATGCCTGCGAGCAGCCCGCTGAATTTTGGTGTGCGCCGCTAAACGAATCTCTTGTCAACAAGCCGCGTTGGGAAACCAGCGCGGCTTTTTTATTTAAGAAACGGAAGTTGAATTGCCACAAAAAGGCACAAGAAGCACAAAATGGAAGAACGAAGCCGAAGCATCAACTTGCTGGTTTTTTCGCTGTTGGGTGAAAGGTTTCAGTTTTTTCGGTTCAACCGTTTGCGCCTTTTGTGTCTCTTTGTGGCCAATCCAAATGCTTATTGCCTCGGATGAAATTTCCGATGCACGTCGCGCAGCCTGCTGCTTGTGACGTGGGTATAGACTTCCGTGGTGCTGATGTTGGCGTGGCCGAGCAGTTCCTGAATGACGCGCAAGTCCGCGCCGTGTTCTAGCAGATGAGTGGCGAAGCTGTGTCGCAGCATGTGCGGCGTGATGTTGCGGCCCATGCAGCGGTTTTTTACGCGGTCGGTGATGCGTTTCCACATGGTTCTGGACGAAAATGCCGTGCCGAGTGTGGTGAGGAAAACATTCGCAGGCGAATGAGGCTCTACATTTTTACGACGACCTCCCTCCGTGTTGATGTAGCGATTCAGTGCATCAATGGCTTTCGATCCGACAGGGACGACGCGTTCTTTGTTTCCCTTTCCGATGACGTTGATGAATCCGGCTTCGAGATGAAGTTGTTCGAGTCGCAACGAGCAGAGTTCCGCGCGACGAAGGCCGGAGGCGTAGGCGAGTTCCAAGATCGCGTCGTCGCACAGACTGCGAGGTGTCACTTCGACCGTTTCAGGTTTCAGCAGGCGATCAATCTCCGCGTTGGACAGAGCTTTTGGCAATCGCTTCCAACGACGCGGCAGAGAAAGATTTTCCGCGATGTTGCGCGGCAGAAGTTTTTCGATCTCACAGTAGCGATAGAAGGCGCGGAGCGCGTCGATCTCCAGATAGACGCTCTCGCTGCTGAGTCGGCGCGTGGAGTCTTTCGGTTCGTTGGCGAGAGTGCGGGCGCGTTCGTCTTGGAGGAATGCGGTGAGGTGATTGAGGCCGACTTGCTCCCACTTGGTGAGGGCGTTCTTCTCTGCCCACGCGAGAAACTTTTTGAGCAAACCGTCGTAAGTGCGCTGGGTGTGAGCGGACTGGCCGCGTTCGTGCCGGAGGTATTGCAGGAAATCTTCAACGAGCGTCTGCATTTCTGTTGAGCGTCGTCACGATGGGCTGGTGTTTCCAGAAGAAGGTCAAAATCTTCGAGGCATCGCGGTCCACGATGGCGTAGAAATAACGATGCGTGCCATTGACCTCGGCGTGGACTTCCACTTGGAACAAGCGGCTGCGTACGGAGAAGTAGCTTGCGACCTGATTGATGTATGCCACCGGCAGTTGCGCGCATTGCAGTCCTTCTCCAGGGTTTCTGAACGGCACATCGTCGCCCGTTCCATCAGCGCCATCAGGTCCGGCGCGGCAGGCGATGATGCGATCTGCTGCGGCTTCGTCGCCATTGAGAATCATTTGTAGGACTTCCCGTGGCGCGGTGTTGATGTTGATCTGACCGGCGGAGAGCGGGCAGAACAAGTCCGCGAG
>JANNAO010000256.1:0-9350 GCA_031384405.1 Verrucomicrobiota bacterium
GCGCCAGGAAAACAAACCCATCTTTCTTTCGGTCGGCTACTCCACTTGTCATTGGTGTCATGTCATGGAGCGCGAGTCATTCGAGAATGAGGCCATCGCGAAAATCATGAATGAGCACTTCGTCTGCATCAAAGTGGATCGCGAGGAGCGTCCGGATGTGGATCGGGTCTACATGAAGTTCGTGCAGGCGACCACGGGCGGGGGCGGCTGGCCGATGAACGTCTGGTTGACGCCGGATCTGAAACCGTTCTTCGGGGGAACGTATTTCCCGCCGGAGGACAGAAATGGACGGCGCGGGTTTCCGTCCACCCTGAAGACGGTGGCCGAGGCGTGGCGTACCCAGCGCGCGCAGATCCTTGCGTCAAGCGAGCAAATCACCCGGCAGCTTCAAGCTCAGGCCAGTCCACGCGACCCGGCGGAAACAGGGTTGGATGCCTCGGTACTGGAGCGTGGCTTCGCGCAAATCAAGTCCAGCTACGAACCGCGCTACGGCGGCTTCGGCGCGGCGCCGAAATTCCCGCAACCCGCCATGTTAAATTTTCTGTTGCGTTACCATGCGCGGACGGGAGCAAAGGACGCGCTCGACATGACGCTGTTCACGCTTCGCAAAATGGCGGAAGGCGGAATGCATGACCATCTGGGCGGAGGATTTCATCGCTATTCGGTGGACGACCGTTGGCATGTGCCGCATTTCGAAAAGATGCTTTATGACCAGGCGCAACTGGCCTGCACGTATCTCGACGCCTACCAGATCACGCGCGACCCGTTCTACGCCGAAGTGGCGCGGGACATTCTTGATTATGTGCTTCGCGATATGACTGGAGCGCGCGGGCAGTTTTATTCTGCAGAGGACGCGGACAGCGCTTTGCCGGACAATCCCGCCGCTCATGCGGAGGGGGCGTTTTATGTCTGGGAGGGAAAACAAATCGTCGCAACACTGGGCCGGGAAGCGGCGGACATTTTCAATTACTACTACGGCGTCGAGGCAAACGGCAACGTGCGCGACGATCCGCACGGCGAGTTCCAGAACAAGAACGTGCTGATCGTTTCGCGTTCCATCGAGGAAACCGCGCAGAAGTTCGGTCGGACTCCCGACCAAGTGCAAACCTCACTGGTGGAGGCACGCCAGAAACTTTCCGGCATCCGCACGCAACGTCCGCGTCCTCACCTTGACGACAAAACGCTCACCGCCTGGAACGGTCTGATGATTTCCGCGTTCGCTCGCGCCGGTCAGGTGTTGGACGAACCGCGCTATCGGGAGGCTGGCCGCAAAGCTGCGACTTTTATCCGCGCCGAGCTTTACCAGCCGGATACCGGGAAACTTTTGCGTCGCCATCGTCTGGGTGAGTCCGCCATCGAAGGGTTCGTGGACGATTACGCCTATCTCATCCAGGGCTTGCTTGATCTCTATGAATCCGGCTTTGACATCAACGACCTCACTTGGGCCTTCGAACTGCAAAATAAACAGAACGAATTGTTTTGGGATTCTTCGGGCGGCGGCTATTTCAGCACAGCGGGCAATGATCCCAGCGTGCTGCTGCGCATGAAGGAAGATCACGACGGTGCGGAGCCATCGCCGAACTCTGTCGCAGCGCTGAACCTGCTGCGCCTGTCCCAGATGCTCGATGCGCAAGCATTCCAAACGCAGGCGCGGAAAACGTTTGCCGCATTCGGTCTGCGCTTGAAGCAAACGCCCAGTGCGCTACCGCAGATGATGGTGGCACTGGACTTCAGTCTTTCGAAGCCGAAACAAATCATCATCGCCGGCAACCCGGACGCTGCCGACACGCACGCGATGTTGCGGGCCATTCACGAGAATTTTATCCCGAACAAAACCCTCCTTCTCGCCGATGGCGGCAAGGGCCAGGCGTTTCTCGGCCAGCGCGTCAGTTTCATGCTTGATGTGACGCCGATAGACAACAAAGCGACCGCCTATGTTTGTGAGAATTACGCCTGCCAGTTGCCCACCACGAACCTTGACCGTCTGGCCCTGCAACTGCGGTCTGATCCGTGACCGACGTGACTCGACTTTGGCCAGGCGCGCCAGGAACTGCGCCGGATTCAAGCCAGCCATCCGCAGTTGTCGAAATGAAATGGGCGGCCAAGATAAGCCCGGCCGCCCGTGTTGCCCGCTTCAGGGGAGGTGGGAATCAATAGGCGTCGCAGGTTTCGGCGTTTGCTGTCGGGTCGTAGGTCAGCGAGGCGTGACTCACATTATTCACACAGAATGTGAAGGCCACCGAACCGCTGGTGACGGAAGTCTGGAGCAGGGCGGAGCCGTTCGACCCCGTGGTGGCGGTGATCGTCTGGTTATGGCTGCCGGAGAATGTCCCGGTCACAGTCGCACCTGAAACGGCCGCGCCGTTTTCATCCGCGACCACCACCGTGGCGTTGGCCTTCTTTTTTGTTCCGCCGCCCGAGCTTCCGGGCACAATGGACGCGACGTGTGTCTTCGTTGCCGCTCCGCCACCGCCAATCGAGGAGCCGCCGAGAACGGTGTATCCGTTGTTGGAGATGCGGATGTAGTCCACCAGGTAAGCCGCCGGGAAAGGCGCGGTGATGCCGCTGGATCCCGTAATGCCCGTCAGACTCCCGCCCACGGCCAGATTGAGGGTGATGAAGTGTGGCTGGTGGAATTCTTCTCCGCCGAAAGCAGCCGGGTTGGAAATATCGAACTGCCAGATCAACTGGTTGTCAACGTAGGTGGAAATCAGGGTCGGGGTCCATTCCATGCGGAACAGGTGGAAGCCGCCGTTCAAGTCGGAAGCCGCGTCGTAGGTCAGGCTGTAGCCAGCGTAGCTGTTGTTGTAATCCCAGTGGACGGCGGAACCCACCCGGCGGTTGACGACGCCGGCGGATATGGCGCTGGCATATCCCATTTCCATGATGTCAATTTCGCCGCAGTCAGGCCAGCCGGCGGTCGGGAAGTTCTCGCCCAACGTCCAGAAGGCGGGCCAGAGTCCGTTGGCCAGATTGGGAATCTTGATGCGGGCTTCAATGGTTCCGTATTTGAACGTGAGCTTGCCCTTGGTGTTGATGCGGCCGGACGTATAACTTTTGCGACCGCCATTCAGCAATGTCTCGATGGCGGTGATGGCGAGATTGCCGCCCTCGACTTTTACATTCGACGGATTGCTGGTGTAACTCTGCAACTCGCTGTTGCCCCAGCCGCCGCTGCCAAGATCGTAGTTCCATACGGCGCTGTTCGGGGCGGTGCCGGAGTCGAATTCATCGCTCCAGATGAGCTGGGCGTTCGCCAGGCTGGTCAGGAGCATGAAACCAAGGATGAGGTGGGTTGTGAATTTGAGTGGGGTCGGGGGTTGAGGTGTTTTCATAATTTATTTATGACGGACTGGTTGTGATGCGTGACGTAATGAGGGCATGCAATGCTGTTCATTACAGATGAGTGTTGGAACTCCGTCACCCTGTCAGGGATTTCCATCACGCCTAGCTAGCCAAATGGATAGTTTTCAAACCGACCTGCAAAGGAGTGACAGCAAGGAAGTCCGTCGCCACAAACCCTGCGGCTCGCCGCTTTCACTTCAGCGTTCGGCCTGAGGGCCACGATCTCGCAAATGGACGGTGGGTGCCGTTGGCGGGTGCTGGTCGCGGCTGGACGGCGGTTGCCTTCATGCACGACTTTGCTTCTGATTTTGGCGCTTCCGCATCCCTCATCGTTCCGTTGAGTTAATCGCACCTTTCCCTCTCGAACGGGGAGACGGACGAGATCAGGAGTTTTCAGTTAATTCAACTGATTCGCTTTCGGACCAGGAATCAACTTTGCAGTCTGGGTGGAACCGATCTGCCAGATTCTTGGCGACTTCTTTTGCCAACGTTCCACAGGTGGGAACAACTCACGGAATCTCTTGCACCCTGAAATACTTCGCGGGCTGCGCTGTCGGCACGAGTTGAAACGGGCTCGTGGCGCCAGACAGGTTGGTCCACGGACCTTGAATCTGTGGCGCTGTCTGTAGGATGCCGTTCACCGTCCAGCGGAGATAGGTGACGCCCAGCGTGTGCTGGAGTTCGATGATGTTGGCATTGGGCGACGCGGGGGTGGGCGATCCCGCCTGCCAGTTGGCGACATCATTGCCAAAACTGCCGGCGACACTGCGATGAAGAGCATGGCCCACGGTACCATCTGTGGTCGTAGGCCAGGGGTCATTGCCCACCGGGTGCGAACCATCGCTGAAGGTGACTTTCTCCGTCTGAATGTACGGGACAAATCCCGACTCCGGGTCGCCGGGCATGGATAATTCCAAGGTCGTGCCGTCATTGCCCAACGCCTCGGTGTACGGGCCATAAATTTCCCGGGTCAGCGGAATGCCGTGCACAAACCGGAAGATATCCGGATCGGTCCGAACCACGAGAACATGGCCTCCTGCTGGAATCGAAACGCCAGGCGGAAAGGTGTAATTCACGCCTCGCGTAAATTTCCAGGTATTCGACGGATTAGCCGCGTCGTAGAGTTTGACCGTGCTGCTCGTGTGGTTGAACAACTCGATGTATTCGCCGACTTCATCGGATTCACTCGCCGGGTTATACATGATCTCCTTGATGACCACGGCGGGAATGCGCGGACCCGAATTGGCCGCGCCCTTCGTCGTGCTCGACTGCGCTACAAAATCAACGCCATAGCCCGCCGCCGCGCTCTTGATATGGCGGCCGAAGGTGACTTCCCGCGCCGCCGCGCCGAAGCTTTCCGAAATGCTGAAACCGCCACTCAAGTTGCCGCCCGAGCCACTGGAGAGAAAAACTTCCTCGCCCAGTTCGCTCAAGCCGAAGCCGGTCAGTTTGCCGGGATCAGTTGCCGTCGCGCCAAAGTTCGCATCCTGCGTGAAGACGATGTACCCACCCGCTGGAATGGAGGTCCCGGAGGCGATTTGATACTTCTTCAGATCGTCGCTGCTATCGCTCAAAAACCAGCCGCCGATGTTGATCGGCGCGCCAGTCGGGTTGTGTAACTCAATCCAGTCGCCCCCGGTGGCATCAGTGTGCGTCAGGACCTCGTTGATCACGACAGAACCGTTGCCAACGACGTTGGTTGGATTGGCCGCACCCGGGCTGCCGTAAATGGTGCTGCTGGCCTGCCAACCGGATTTTTGGTTCCATAGTGTGAGGTTGGTATTGGCCGGATCAATGATGCACAGGGAAGCACCCCGACCGTCGGCGATCGGATACCAGTCCGAGTAATCAAAGTCTTGAATCTCCCGGCCCGCAGCATCTCGCAACACGATCTCCTCTCCGCTGTTGCTCAAGGCCGAACCGAGAGTGAACACACCGGCGATATTGTGCCCGTTGCCGTAGCGAGCTTGAAAAGTCGCCAGATTTTCCACCACGAGCACATGTTGGCCTGCTGCCAGTGTGATGTCCGGAAAGGTGAACTCAATCCCGTCAGTGAATTTGCAGAGGTACAGATTGATGGCGGTGGCTCCGATATTTTTCAGCTCCACGAATTCCTCACCCGGATTCTGCGGATGAAACATGAGTTCCGTTATCCGCAGGCTGTTCTGCACTCGATTATCGGCGAAGCCCGCCTGATTCATCGCACTCCAACTGGAGCCGTTCTTGATCCGGGCGCGGACGTTCGCAGTTTTGTTCAAGGGGATGCCGCCGGAATAGACTGTGCCAACGGCCGTGCCGGTGAAAGCTTGTCGCGGGTCGGTGCCATCCAGTGTGTAATAGATCGTGCCGATGCTTCCGGTAATGGTCAGGGTTGAGGGAATGGCAATGGGTGCGCCGGTATTGGCCGGGCTGCCGTTGATGAAGAACGTTGGCGGAGCCGCCGCCGCCGTGAGCGTACCCATGTTTACATCCATCCAACCCAGCCGGTCGGAATAGGTGCTGGCATAATAGAAGTTGTCACACGCGCCGGATGGCGTGCCTTGACCGGTCAACCAGTTCTTCAGGAATTCAACCTCCATGCTGTACGTATGTGTGGGACAGCCCGGGCCGCCGCCAAAGTAGAAGTTGGGGTGGATTTCCGTATTGAGAATGTTCCAGCGGGAAAAGTTCCGCCCGGCCGCCTCGGCATTCAGCAGCGTGAAGTTGGTGTTGATCGTCTGCACAATCGTCGCATCACTCAGCACTTGTTCGCGCAGATGAAACCACCGATCAGAATACTTTCGCAGGTATTCCGGATCCGCCTTTAACCGGTTGTGCCAGTTGTATTCGGGAAAGAGATCGTCGGCCTCGTTAAAAAACCAGCCGATGGCGTGATGGTACTCCAGGTTATAATTCGAGTAATCATTATTGCCCATGGTCCAGTTGTAATCCCACTCGGGCGCCATGACCAATTTGCCGCCGCGATCCTTCGTCACATAGGTGCTGAACCGGTACGGATCCACATCTCGCGTGATCTCCATGCAGAAATCGTGATCAATGAATGATTCGACATCAATGTAGTTGGCGTAGCCCGTGACGGGGTTGGTAAAACTGCTGCTTTGCAGGACCGTTTCGAACTGCTGGATGTAGTTCTTGATATAATTTTTCTGGGGCGTGTTGATCTCGGTGTCCGAAGGTTCGACATAGAACCAACGACCCGCCCACGTGGAAAAATTTATTTCCGGTCGGTCCTTGTCGTGTTTAATCACGTAGCCCCCGGTGATCGCGGGTTCGGCGGTGTCCGTCGGAAGTAGTTCCTCGATATCCACCCGGTCTTTGCTCCGCTTGATGTCTTCCATCAAAACATACACGCCCAAATAATCGGTGGTAGCCGGTCCGCCAATCTGCCCGCCGTCTTCATTCACAAAAACCTCGATGAATTTTGTCCGCGAGGCGTAATGCCCCATGTCGTTGCTCCATTTATAGACCAGGACATTTCGCATGAAGGTTTTTTCCGCATAGGGATTGTGCAGCACCCAGTCGGAGTCCGACGGCAAGCCCAGAAAAGAAACGCTTTTGTCCGCGTCGGCTTCATCCCACGTTTCGAGCTTGTAGGGATTCTTCGGGAAGAACGCGGTACTCTGCCCGCGTTCTCGCATTCCCGTGCGCCCGGCAAAATCCGGACGATCAGTCACTGCGGCCCGTCCCGTGACTGTGTTCGTATCAATGACGGCAGCATAGGTGGCGATCGGAGCGGGATGGAACACCATGTTGTTTGACACCCACGAAGGCGGCAATGGCTGGCCGAATGTGTCTATGATCAGAAGCGGCAAGTTGGAGGTGAAAGTTCTCAGCGCCGAACTGACGGCGAGATAAGCCTCGGTTCGCACCGGCCCCGGCGCGAGTCCCGACTGGAATGCGCGCGCCCGGATTCTGCGGGAAGAACTGTTGTTGATCGCGATGCCGCTCGCGTCGTTGTACAAAGTCGAACTGGCGGTCGGAATTGTGCCGTTGGTGGTGTAGCGAATCTGACCGGCGTTGCTCTTCGTGGACAGTTTTAGCGTGAACGAGTTTGTGATGATGCCGCTCAACCGGGAGAAATAGACGGCTTCAGATTGGGCCGTGATGTTTGCGGCGTTCGGCGAAGCGGGCGTCATGAAATACCAGTCGCTGCCGCCATTGGGAAAGCGACCATACGAGACATCGGTGGTTTGCGGTCCAAAGGTGATGCTGTCCACCAACGTCACGCCGTTCGTGTCAAAAATTCCAATCGCTTCGCCGCCCGCACTGAGTTTGAAACTTGCGTGCAGCCCGTTGGTATTGGCGAGAACATTTTCATCAGCCCAGATCAGCAGATAACCGCCCTGACCGAGAAATGTTCCGGTTGGAATCTGCCATTTTGTCGGATTTAGCAAATCATCCGTCAGATACATGCCGCCTAAATCCACGGTGCCAGGGCCGGTGTTGTAGAGCTCGATCCAGTCATCATAGTGGCCCTGGGGATCCGTGACTGTCGTCCCATTGCTCGCCATGAATTCATTGATCACCAGCGCGGCGTTGCAGGGGGTGATGAAAAACAAAGCCAGGATCAGTGTCGAAACAGAAACTGGTACCGATCGCTGGGAGTAAGCTGTAAGTCGCATGAAATATGTGCCGCGACTGTCACACGAAACATTTATGCGAACAAGCGTCTTCACAGTTTTGAGTGGCCGTGCAGATCGTGCGCATCGCGTTCCGAGTAGAAAAACCGCGTCCACTTGATCCACCCAAACCCTTCTCTCAACGCGTGCTAACCCACTTGCTGCGAAAGCTGAAACTCAAAACGCGTGTACATCCCCGCACTGAAAACTAGTCGTTCGGCTAGTTGTCGCGGGACTAAACCACGATTCCAACTCCCGCGATAAACTAACCGCTCGGCTAGCTGGCTGATTCCGAAGACGGTGTTAGTTTTCCTTTGTAGCCGATACACCAAACCTAACAACTGAGTTATCAAGAGACCCGACGTTCTTAATAATCTTCCTCCGTTTGAGGAATTAGTGAAAACCAAAAAACATAATCAACACATGAAGAAATTAATCGCAAGCCTTGCCCTAGTTGCGCTCACCTGCGTGGCCAACGCGGCAACAAATCTAGTCCCCAACGGAAATTTCGAGACCGCAGCCGGGGCGAATTGGATATTTGCCGGGGTGGGTGCCGTGGCTAGTTATCCCGCCGCAGGGGGCAACCCTAGTGGCTATGGTCAAATTGATCAGACTGCGGGAGGTTGGGGTGGAGTTCTGGTCTCTGAAACGAGCGGCACGGCTGGCCACTCACTTTCATCGTTAGGCGTCACTAATGGGGCGTTGACTACCTTCACCCTCGCCATGAAAAGCTTTGGTACTAACACCCCACTCGCGGGAATGAAAATCGAAGGTTGGGCTGGCGGAGCACTCGTGGGTAACAGCGGTGATATCACCTTCCCGACTACGACAAGTTGGGCGAACTACGCGTTTAACTACACGATCCCTGCGGCAGCGACGAGCCTCAAGTTCGTTCCTCTGCTGGTTACTCGGCCGATCGGCTCCAGCGTCGGCTATGACAACATCGGGGTCGTCGGTGCGTCCGTGACGCCGCTGACTACGTCCATCACAAGTCCCGCCAATGGCGCGACGGTGACCACGAGCTTTACGATCACCGCTTCAGCCACAGTCCTTCCTGGCACGGTCACTAACGTGGCATTCTATGACGGCGTCACCTTGCTCACTAACGACACCAGTGCCCCCTTCCAGTTCACCTATACTGGTGCGACGACGGGTGCTCACGCGCTGAAGGTTATAGCCAAGGCCAGCAATGGCAACAGTGCTACGTCGTCCGTGGTCAACATCACGGTCGTTCTTCCAATCTTCACTTTAGTTCCTAATGGCGATTTCGAGATCCCGGCTGGTGCGAGCTGGGGCTTTGCCGGTGCGGGTGCCGCGCCAAGCTATCCCGCCGCAGGAGGCAACCCTAATGGCCAAGGTCGAATAGATCAGACTGCAGGAGGTTGG
>JANNAO010000288.1:0-2084 GCA_031384405.1 Verrucomicrobiota bacterium
GTTCGCCCTGCGCGGCGACATCAGCCGCGTGGATGCCGATGGCAAATCGCGTATCGTCGGTTCGGTCGGCGACAAGGACGCGCTCGCGGCGTTCATCAAGAACGAGGATTGGAACGAGGTTCACCTCATCGTTCGCGGTAACACGATGACGCATCTGGTCAACGGTCATGTCATGAGCGTGGTGGTGGATGATGATGCCGCGAACCGCAAGTTTGACGGATTGCTCGGCGTGCAAGTCCACGTTGGCCCGCCGATGAAGATCGAGTATCGCAACTTTCGTTTGAAGAAACTTTCGCCGGAAATTGTACCAGCGAAATAGTAGCGTGGCGTTGGTCGCAGTCTCATTAACACCTCGCTTCAGCGAAGTGTCAGGCGGCAGACGACGAGGTGAACCGTTTCAACGGTTTGCCGGAGCGGGGAAACCGTTGAAACGGTTCAAGGCGTTCGGTAGCACGAGAACACCCAGCTAAAGCAGGGTGTTAATGAGAAGCGGAGAATGGTGAAGCGGAAAGAATTTATCTATGGCTGAAAAAGTTTATCTCGCAGTGGACCTCGGCGCGGAGAGCGGTCGCGTCATGGCGGGCATCTGGAACGGCAAGAAGCTCCGGCTCGAAGAGATCAACCGCTTCCCCAATGGCGGCGTGTATCTCGGCGAATCGTTTCGCTGGGACGTGATGCGGCTTTGGTCTGAGATTCAGAACGGCCTCGCCCTCGCGGGAAAAAAGTTCGGCAAGAAGATCGTCTCGGTCGGCGCGGATACGTGGGGCGTGGACTTCGTGTTGCTCAACAAGCAGGACGAAATCCTCGGCCAGCCGTATCACTATCGCGATGCTCGCACCCGTGGCGCATTGGAGCGGACGTTCAAGAAAGTTCCGCGCGCGGAGATTTACGCGCAGACGGGACTTCAGTTCATGGAGTTGAACTCGCTCTATCAGTTGCTCGCGTGGAAGGAGCATTCGCCCGCCATCCTTGATGCGGCTGACACGCTGCTGTTCATGCCAGACTTTCTCCACTGGGCGATGTGCGGTGCGAAACGCGCGGAGTTCACCATCGCCTCGACGTCGCAGTTCGTGCATCCGGTGAAACGCGACTGGTCATTGCCGTTGCTCAAGAAGCTCGGCCTGCCGACGCATTTTCTGCCCAAGATCGTTCCGCCTGGCGCGACGCTCGGCAAGTTCCGCAAGTCGCTCGCCGACCGCACCGGTCTCGCGGGAGTGAAAGTCGTCGCGCCTCCGTCGCACGACACGGCGTCGGCGGTCGCGGGCGTGCCGACGGCGAACACGGGCAAGGCCAACTGGGCATACTTGAGTTCTGGAACGTGGTCGCTCATGGGCGTGGAAGTGAAAGACCCCGTTCTGTCCAAGCGCGCGTTGGAACTCAACATGACTAACGAAGGCGGCATTGACGGCACGTATCGCTTGCTGAAAAACATCATGGGTCTCTGGCTCGTGCAGCAATGCAAACGCTCCTTTGACGCCGCAGGCAAGAAATACGATTACGCCCAACTCGCCGCGATGGCCGCGAAAGCCAAGCCGCTCCGCTCCATCGTCAACCTGAACGATCCGCGCTTCCTCAATCCGCCGGACATGCCCAAGGCGATCCAGGAATTCTGCCGCGAAACGAAACAGCCCATCCCCAAGACCGAGGGCGAGTTGGTGCGTTGCGCCTACGAAAGCCTCGCGCTCAAGTATCGCGAGACGCTCGGCTCACTCGAAGAACTCACCGGCGAACAGATTGAAGTCATCCACATTGTCGGCGGCGGTTCACAGAGTCAGTTGTTGAATCAGTTCACCGCCGATGCGTGTCAGCGTCCGGTGATCGCTGGCCCAGTTGAGGCAACGGCGATGGGAAATTTGCTCACGCAGGTCAAAGCCGATGGTGAACTCGGTTCACTTGCCGAGATGCGCGATGTGGTGCGCGCGTCCAGTTCCGTGCAACGCTTCGAACCTTCGGCGTGGAGTGCTGCGGCGGATCGTTTCGCAGAGTTGAAGAAGTGAACCACAGATGGGGAATCGGAGGGTAGGACGCGTCACTCCGTGCGCGCCGCTTCTTGCCAGCCATTCGACGGCGCGCACGGAGTGACG
>JANNAO010000035.1:0-2663 GCA_031384405.1 Verrucomicrobiota bacterium
CGGCATCGGAAACTGCGGCGCAGTGCCATCCAGAATGGTGCCGAGCGCACTGTTGTAATATCCGGGCGTGTTGCCTTGCACCAAAGTTACCGGCGCAAAGACGATCACGGTTTGAGCGTTCATCAGCAGGCACGTTGACAACACGACGGCGAACGACGAGACGAGACGTGACAAGAAGGAGGATGTTTTCATGGATTTCCCAGAGGTATATCGGTTTGAACTGATGCCGATTCAACCATGCGAAACCAGCTTGGTCAATGGGTTTAACGTAACATTTGGGTTTTCGGCTGGACGCCGAAAACAACCTGTCAGACGTGGGTGCTACACGATCTGCAAGTGTTCACCCGCCCGCGACAATCTTCACGATCTCCAGGCGGTCGCCGGATTTGACGGAGCGTTTTGAAAACTCGGAGGGTGCTACGGCTTCGCCGTTGTGTTCCACCACGACGCTGCGCGGCAGGAGATGTTGCGCGACGAGAAAAGTTTCAATGGTGGCGGGCAGCTTGATCGGAGTCGGCTGGCCGTTGGCGATGATGGTTTCCATGCTGGCGTAAAGTTCGTGGTATCGGTCACGCGCTGGCAAGTGCGAAGTCGAAGCCCCTCGGAAAATGCCGCAGTTGCATTGATGGCGTGTCTGCGTAACATCGCGCCCATCGAAGCAACCTCTCGGAATAATCATCATGGATGACAAGGCAAAGAGACTGGCGCGGCGCACGAGTCTGACTTACGGACTGGTGGCGAGCGTGTGGGTTTTCACTTCCGACCAAATCGTGGCGCGGATGTCTCCCACTGCGGAGCGGGTGGTCTATCTTCAGACTTTCAAAGAGATCGCATTTGTAGGCGTCACGGCGTGGCTGTTGTATTTGTGGTTGTTAAGATCGTTCCGGCGGCGGGAACAGGAACGCGAGCGCCGCGAAGAAAGCGACAAGCAGATTCTCGCCAATGAGCGGCGGTATCGCATCCTGACCGATCACGCAGCGGACACATTCATCGTGCATGATCGGGAAGGAAAGATCATCGAAGTGAACCGACGCGCCTGTGAGCAACTGGGCTACACGCGGGAGGAACTGCTGGCGTTGCGCGTCACGGATGTGGAGAAGGATTTGGACGCGCAGGTGTTGGAAGAAGTGCTGCGGCAGGTGCGGCCCGGCCAGGTGAAGACCATCATCGGCCAGCATCAGCGCAAAGATGGATCACGCTTTCCGGTGGAGGTGCGGATCGGCGCGTTCGAGTCCGAGGGCCAGACGTTGTTCAATATCCTGAGTCGCGACATCACGGAGCGCAAACGCGCTGCGGATGCGTTGGAGATGTTCCGCACGCTAGTGGATCGCGTGAATGATTCCATCGAGGTGATTGATCCGGAGACGGGGCGGTTTCTGGACATCAACGAGAAAGCCTGCACTGACCTGGGTTACTCGCGGGAAGAGATGCTCTCACTGTGTGTCGTAGATGTGGATCCGACGCAGGACAAAGAGAGTTTCAAGGCGCGAAAGGAAAAGCTTTGGGACACGGGCGCATTGATGGTTGAGTCCACGAACCGGCGCAAGGACGGGACAACGTTCCCCGTGGAGGTCAACATGAAGTGGGTGTGGCTGGATCGCGATTACATCGTGGCGGTGGTGCGGGACATCACGGAGCGCAAGAAGACAGAAACGGCGTTGCGCGAATCCGAGTATCAGTTCGCCGATCTGGTCAACAACATTGACGGCATCGTCTGGGAGGCTGATCCCCAGACGCACACGGCAACATTCATCAGCTTTCAAGCGAAACGCATCTTGGGTTATCCGGCGGCGGACTGGATGAGCAGTAAAACTTTCTGGCTGGATCATCTGCATCCGGAAGATCGCGAGACAGCGATCAAACATTACCGGATGTGCAAGGAGAGCGGAGATGCCAGGGATTTTGAATACCGAATGATCGCGGCTGATGCCCGCACTGTCTGGATCCATGACTTCATCTCAGTGGTGATGGAAAATGGGAAAGCGGCGACGATGCGCGGCGTGATGATGGACGTGACCGAGCGCAGACAAGCCGAGGCCGAACTGCGCAAGCGCGAAGACCGCTTCCGGCTGCTGATCGAGAACGCGTCAGACATCGTCACCGTCGTCAACGCCGAGGGCATCATCCGCTTCCAAAGCCCGTCCGTGACGCGCATCCTGGGTTTCCAACCGGAAGAGATGGTCAATCGCAGCGCGTTTGATTTCCTGCATCCAGACGATCTGAGCCGCGTATCCAGCGCGGTGAAAAGCGCGTTCGCCAACTCCGGCCTGCCCATCTCGGTGGAATACCGCTACCGCCACAGCGATGGCACATGGCGTTACCTGCAATCCGTCGGACGCAGCATCGCTGGCGAAGCACCGGATGGATTCATGATCGTCAATTCGCGCGACATCTCGGAGACGCGCAAGCTGGAGGAACAATTCCGCCAGTCACAAAAGATGGAAGCCATCGGCCAGCTCGCGGGCGGTGTGGCGCATGATCTCAACAACATTCTCACCGTCGTCCACATGCAATTGGACCTGCTCAAACACGGCGATCCGCTCACATCCATCCAATCGGAATCCGTGTTGGACATCGAGAAGGCGAGCCGCCGCGCCGCCGATC
Source organism: Verrucomicrobiota bacterium (assembly GCA_031384405.1). Classification (GTDB taxonomy): domain Bacteria; phylum Verrucomicrobiota; class Verrucomicrobiia; order Limisphaerales; family JADLHS01; genus JADLHS01. Next base: position 2,605 of record JANNAO010000035.1, read on the forward strand.
TCACGCGACAGTTGCTCATGTTCAGTCGCCGCCAGGCTGCGATGAAGCATGATATTGAT
>JANNAO010000457.1:0-7145 GCA_031384405.1 Verrucomicrobiota bacterium
CGAAGCGGTTGGTCTTCCAGAAGGCCCACGCGGGCGGCGTGGTGGCAAAGCGCGAACCGGCGCACCCGCCCAGCAAAACGCTGAACACGAGCAGCAACAGCAGTTGAAGAGTACGCATGGGCAGGCAGGAAAAGGGGTGAACTCACTTTCAGTCACACCTGCAAAAAACGGGTTTGGTTCAAAACCGAAACCATGCTGGACAGAGATTTCCGTCGGGAATAGCCTCGCGACATGAATCGAGATGGGCTGCATTGTTTGCAGCAAACTCAAATCCATGTAGTTACTCCAACAACGCTCAAAAAATGAAAATTAAACACATCATACCCATCCTGTTATTTGCTGTTTTGGCTGTTGGATGCAAATCCGCCATGCCAATTGCAGACGGCACTCCTTCAATAAAGCTCAAGACTCGAGAACACCGATCTACATTTGTTGGGGGGAGCGTTGATTTACCAGCCGGGGTTTATGTGCCGGATTTTCAAACCGATGAGGGGGTCTATTATTCAGCTCCGACAAAAATTATATGGACCGCGATAGGCGGAAGCCGTCCTAAACGCGGAGGGTTGTTTATTCCCCATCAAATTATCCATTTAGACCAAAGACATGGTGCTTGGCTTGATCAACAAGAGAATTCAGGAGGATTCATTGGAACTGGAGCCACCAGTATTACACGAGTGTTCCGTTTTGATGAGCCAGTTTCATTTGAGATTCAGACTGCTCAACCGCAATAAAAACATGACGGAGTATCTTAACCCGGGCCGACTGCCCGATGTCCTAGCTCTCATTCAGGTGTTATCATTTGACGAGTATGCGCATCGTAGCGAAGAGCAATTGCGCGAAGAGTTGCAGGGTGTGCCATGTTCTGCAGAAAGTTGGACTGCTATCGGTAGAAAGCACCGAGAGTTCTTTCGAGTGCTTCCTAGCGGAAATAATGTTGTTTCACTGACATGTCGCCATGTCAGTGGAAAAGGTGGAGAGGCCAGACGAGTCGTTCCGCCAGATTTTACATCCAAGCTCATGGACACGGCCATTGAGATTCACGACAGACAAGTGAGAAGATCAGAACGCTGGACTGTAGTCTTCCCCCTGATCGCTTCGGTAAGTGCGGCTCTTATTGCACTTGTGGGTGTGTTTTTACAAATCTATTTCAAAAAATAAATGAGGACAACTTGCGGAGGTAGCCTTCCACGCGTTCTGGCAACGCCTTGCCACCTTCCTCGGTTGACCTTTTCCCGTTTGAATTTCTCCCTCTGATCCACTTTCCTCTTTGGCTGCCGCGTATCAGTCCTTAGACTCCGCGCGCGATGTCGCAGATGCTCAAGTCCTCCGGCGCAATGGCCGCCGCAACCATGACCAGTCGCGTGCTGGGCATGGTGCGCGTGATGGTCTATGCCACGTTCATGGGCAATGGCCCGGTGGCCAGCGCGTTCACGCTCGCCTTCATGGTGCCGAATCTGTTCCGCCGCTTGCTCGGTGAAGGCGCGCTCACGGCGGCGTTCATCCCCATCTTCAAACAAAAGGAAATCCACGAAGGCAAAGACGAAATGTGGCGCACGGCTAACGTCGTCATCTCCGGCGTGATCGTGGCGGCGGGCGCAATCACCGTGCTGGCGATTGTCGGAATTTCAACGGCGTTGTACTTCGGTCAGTTCAGTTCCGAAACCACGCTCATGCTGCGGCTGTTGCGCTTCATGTTTCCATACATGCTGCTGGTTTGCGTGGCGGCGGTGTTGATCGGCATGGCGAACGCGCGCGGCCATTTCTTCGTGCCTGCGCTCGGTTCGGTGATGTTGAACGTGATCATGATCGCGAGCGTGTTGTTGCTCGCGCCGCTCATGGGCGTGACGCTGGAGCAACAGATTTTCGGTCTCGCCATTGGCGTGGTGGTGGCGGGTTTCGCGCAGATGGTTTTCCAACTGCCAAGTTTGTCCAAGGAAGGTTATCGCTATCAATGGGTGTCGCCGTGGCGCGATGCCACGGTGCGCGATGTCGTGCGCAAGATGATCCCCGGCTCGATCGGCGTGGCGGCGTTCCAAATCAACGTGCTGGTCACGCAGGGTTTCGTTTTCCTGGTGGACGACACCAAGACCATCAATTCAACGTTTGATTACGCGGTGCGCCTGATGGAATTGCCACAGGGCATCTTCGGCATCTCACTCGCCACGTTCCTGCTGCCGACGTTGTCGGGGCTGGCGGCGGAGAAGAAGTTCACCGAGTTCCAATCCACGCTGAAACAAGGTTTGAGTTATCTCTCGTTCTCGAACCTGATCGCCGCCGCCGTTTCACTCGCGCTGGCTGAACCGATCGTGCGCCTGTTGTTCGAGCATGGGAAATTTCGCCCTGACGCCACGCATCGTGTCGCGCTGGCATTGATGTGTCTTGCGCCTGGGTTGTTGTTGTTCTCGATGAACAACATTCTGGCACGGGCGTTCTTCGCGTTGGGCGACATCAAGACGCCGATGAAGATCAGCGTGTTCTGTCTCGTGTTGAACCTCGTGTTCGCGGTCTATCTCGTGCAGCAATATCGCGAAGCCGGTCTCGCCATCGCCAACACGATCAGCGCGATGTTCAACACGGGGCTGCTCTTCTTCGCTCTCCGTCGCAAGCTCAAGCGATTGGAGATGCAGGGATTGATCGGCAATGTGATGTCGCTCATCGGCATCGCGACTGTCGCGGGTGGCGTGGCGTATTTCGTGTTCCGCTATTGGAATCAAACCGTCGGACACGACGGCCTTTACGCGCGACTTGGTGCGGTGTTTGTGCCGGGCATCCTTGCAGGAGTTACGTATTGGTTGCTCGCGCTGGCCGCGAAAGTTCCAGCAGCGATGGAAGTGACGAGTCTGGTGCGGCGCAAGCTGGGGAAGTGAACCGATGCAGTGTCCATCCGACTCAACCGCGAATGGACACGAATTCACACGAATGTTGAGACACTGATTTCACGGATTGGCACGGATTGAAACTGTGTCTCCGCGACGAGATTCCGTATCGGAGTGTGCCTGTCGCCAACCTCACGGCGCGCTGTGTGGCGGCGGTGTGGAGTATAGGAAATTCTCATCTTCTTCCGTGAAGGGAGTTGGCCGGTCGAATAAACTTACCGGCTCGGATTGTTGCACAGATTTAGCAGGGGCAGATTTCGATTTCGACTTTGATTTAACCGGCGTCTTGGGTTTGCCCTCACGCTTTGCGAGATCAGCTTCGGCAGCCATGATTCCGGGCATGCCTTCCTTCTCAACAATCGTATGCTTGGCAACCAATTCAGGCGTCTTGAGAACAGTGGGGCGCATCAACACTACAAGTTCAGACCTGGCCTTGGCCTTGGTGGTGCTGGAAAAAAGATGACCCAGTATGGGGATGTCCATGAGCAACGGAACACCTGATTTTGAACCTTCTTTACGATCCAGAATAATTCCGCCGAGGATTACCGTCTCACCATCGTTGACGGCCACTTCTCCATTGATGTCGCGGCGGGTGATGTTAGGGACTTTCCCGACACCGATGATTTCAGTGACGCCCTTGAAGTCGCTGATCTCCTGCCTGATTTCCATGACGACCAATCCCTCGGTATTGACGAACGGGGTGACGGTCAGATCAATGCCCGCATTTTGCTGCTGATATGAGGAGCTCGGGCCGCTGCCGCCAAAGCCTTGATAGGTTGAACTGACGATCGGGCGTGATTCACCCAGAAAAATATGACCTTCCTTGGCGTGTGACGTGAGGATGCGCGGTTTCTGGATGATGGTGGCACGCCCGTCTGTTGCAGCAGCATTGAGCGCAACTTCGTAATCTGCTCCAAGCTTACCAAAGTAGCTGAAGCCTCCGGGTAGAAATGATGTGATATTAGTCGCAAAATTAAAAAAGGATTGTCCGTTGTTAAATCCACCCGCTCCTCTCGAGTTGTTTCCTAGACTCTTAGGGTTTTGCGCGACAGACAAACCGAGATTCCAAGAATCATCTATCGAAACATCCATGATGATCGTCTCGATCAACACCTGCGCCAGTACGACGTCCAGTTGGCTGATGATTTTCTCGATCATTTCCATGTCCTGCCGCGAGGCGAAGACGAGCAATGAGTTGGAGCGGATGTCGGCGATGATCTTGGTGGAGCCAAGTATGGTCAGGTCGCCGGAGGCGGAGGCTTTGCGAATGATTTGATTCAGACGGTCGCCAAACGTGCCGCCAGCGGAAGGAATGGGCTGCGCGCCGGGAATTGAACCGGGCTGACCATAGCCTGCTTGTCCTGCGCCACGGTTCAATCCGCTCGTAGAGCCGCCGGATGTGGTAGATGATCTTGTGCCCACTGTTCCCCCACTGCCCCCACCGACGCTGCTGAGTGCGCTCGCGATCTCTTCTGCCTTGGCGTATTTGATCGGGATGACTTTGCTTTCGATCTCGGATGTCGAAACTACGTCCACTTTCTCGATCATCTCCAACATGCGTTTCACGTTGGCGACGTTGTCGCGCAGGACGAGGATGCCGCTGCTGTCCACGGGCATGACGGGGCTGGCCGCTGTACCGCTGGCGAAGGGTGTGAGGATCGCCTGCAATTCGCTGGGCTTGCTGTTCTTCAACTGCACAACGTGCGTGATCATCGAGCCTAGCACTGGAAGATCGCCCACGATGTTGGTGTTGATGATGCCGGGAATCTTGTAAGCCTCAGCGGATGGCATGACGGTAACGAACTTCTCGCCGACGTTGATGACGGCAACCATGTTGAGCGCGAGCGCGGCTTCGATCATCCGCACGACTTCGAGCTTGGTGAGCGGCGTGGTCTGCTTGAGAACGATCTCCGCCTTGGGCAGCGTGGCAGGGCGAAGAAGGTTGCGTCCCACGAACTCGGAATAAATGGTCAACACCTGTTCCAGCGTGGCGGCTGTCCAATTGATGCTGCCTGCGGGCATCATCACGTTCGGATCGGGAATGTTGCTGGCGTTGGCGGGCTGGCGAAGCTCCATCCCCTCACCAGCAAGTCCGGGAGCGATGGTTGACGGCGCAACAACGGCGGGAACTGGAGTCGAGCGGGCTGGGATCGCCGGAATCGCGGCGGCTGCGGGCGTTGCGCCGGGCGCTCCGGGGAGAGCCACGGGGCGGCGAGCAGGACGGAGTGGAGGCGTATTGGGGGCAGCGGGTGCGGACGATTGCGTGGCTGCGAGTGCTTCAGCCAGTTTTTCAGCGGAGGCATTCGCGCTCTTGGGTGAATTTGTCGCAGACCAATCCGCAACGGGCGCGGCAGGGGCGGCGTCGGCGGTGGCTGGTTTTGTTTCCTCGCGATTGCGCGCGACGCGGCGCATGAGTTCGTCGTGGGTCAACGTGTTGGTGGTGGCGGGCGCGGCGTTTTGCGCGCTCAGACTGGTGGCGGTGAGGACGAGCAGTGCGAGGGAAAGGAGTTTCGCGTTCATTACTTTTTAGGCGTTAGAAGTTTCGTCGCGGCGTTGGTGGCCGGTTTGGTCACGGGTATCGGCGCGGGTTTGGGAGAATCTTTCGGCGTTTCCTTGACCGCAGGTTTGGCTGCGGGCGCAGGAGCGGGCGTGGCACGGACGGGCGGTTTCTTTTGGAAACTCGCTTCGAGTGTGATGGTGGCGTTGAGCTTGGTGCGCGAGGGATCGGGCCGGATGGAGATGGCGCGAACGCGGGTCTGGGACGAGCCGGTGCCGAGGTTGTAGAGGAAATCCACGAGTTGGTTTTCTTCCGACAACGTGGTGAGGGACTGGGCGCGCACGAGGAAGAACTGGTTCGTGCGTTCAGGTTGGCGGTTGTTGGCTTGCACGATGACGCCGCTTTTGACGGCTTCACTTTGGATCGTCTGAAGGAAACTCACTCCCTGATCTTCGAGCGGCACGGACGCGCCGTCGCCTTCGAGGATGGTGATATTAGTGCGGTAGAAATCGGTCTGGGCAATTTCTTTCTCGTAGAGATCGAGCTTAGTTTTCGCGTCGCGATCCCGGCGTTCAATGCGATTGAGTTTGCCGAAGTTCGGGACTACGAGCCAGAGGTTGAGCACCACGAACACGCAGATGATGGCGCTCGCGATGAAGAACCGCTCCACCGGACTGAGCCGCGAGAAGTAGGCGCTGAATTTTGTGATCAGGTCTTTCACTCGCCCTCCGTTCGTTTGAGTTCCAAGGTAAAATTCCAGTTCACGATGGTACCGCCGGGGCCGAGCCGCAGCTCAGGCTCCTTGCCCCTGGTGAAATCAAACATGGGCTGGCCGTTGACGGTGGCTTTGCGCATGTCTGCAAACATCTTGAGCACGTCGCTGTTTTTCTCCTGTGGCGCGGTGCCGTTCAGGACAAGTTTGCGTCCGTCCGAAAAGCCGAAGGTTTCGAGCGTGACGGATTCAGGCTGATTTTCGGAGAGAACCTTCCAGCAATCCAGCGCGGCGAACTTGAGTTCCTTGCGCGTCTTCAAAACGGCATGGCGTTCGCGCAACTGGATGGTGTTGGTGTAATCCTCGCCGAGTCCCGCGATCTTGGATTCAACCTGACCCACGCGATAATCCTGAAATCCGACGATGCCAAAATAGATCGCCACACCGATAAGATACAACGCCACAACCGCCAGCGCGCCGCGTATCCAGATGCGATCCACGAATTGATTGCGATAGCGCGTGGCGAATTCCGCCGGGATGAGGTTTCCTTTGACGTCCGAGGCGGCGGAACGTTTGGCCGTGAGCGCGGCGAGTTCCGTCGGTTTGACGGGTTTGACCAGATGGATCGGTGCGTCCAGACCGCGACGCAACGGAGCTTCCCATTGCGCGACGGATTCGTCGTCCGCCACGAGCGTCCAACTCGGCAATGAAGTCAACCAACCTTCCATTTCGCCCGACCACGCCATCTGCGAAAGCTGTTCCTTGAGCGCGTCCGAGCGTTCGCCCGTGGACGGAAGGATGAGGCTGTTGAGCGTCTGAAGTTTACCGCCATACCACCACGCGACGAGCGCGGTGTCCGGGCCGCCGCCGAGTCCGGGATAAATCCACGCGCCGTTGTTCGTCACCTTGGCGGCGGCGATCTCATCCAACGCCTGCAACTCGATGCGGTCTGCGAGTTAACCTTCGCCTTCCAGCACTCAGAGGTGTTCTTCCAGATGTGTGCGTTGGGCGACTACGATGACCAGTGTTTGAAGTTCATCGGGTGCCGCGCCTGATTGTG
>JANNAO010000481.1:0-3978 GCA_031384405.1 Verrucomicrobiota bacterium
CTCCCGACGACTCGTTACCCAGTCGCTTACAAGTTACCGTTGACCAAGAATGCCTTCCGTGGGTTAATGGCCTTAAAGAAACGTCAAATCACGTCAGCCATTATCAGGGTGTCGATTTATCAAACCCAGCACATCTATGAAGCTTATCAAGCACATCCTTCTCGGGTGCGCGCTCTTTGCTGGCGTCCGTGCGCACGCCGCGACTAACGTCGTCCTCAATGCCAATAACAGTGGTGCGGGCTCGTTGCGCCAAACCATTCTGGATTCTATGTCGGGCGATACCATTTTGTTCACCAACACGCTCTCCGGCGCGACCATTCTGTTGACCAGCGGTGAACTACTGCTGAATAAGAACCTCACCATTGACGGTGTCACCACCAACATCAGCATCAATGGCAACGCCACAGGCCGCATCTTTCAAGTAAGCAACAACACTACCGTCGTCTTGACCGCACTCATCATTACCAATGGCAAAACACTGCACGGCGGCGGCATTCGTAATCAAGGCACGTTGACAGTTAACCGGAGCATCATCTCCGGAAATTTGGCAAACGAAGCCTGGGGCGGCGGCATTTACAACCTCGGTATGTTGACTGTGAATCAGAGCACGCTTTCCGGGAATTCATCCCGCGGCGAAGGCGGGGGCATTTACAACATTGGCACGTTGATGGTGAACCAGAGTACGTTCTACGGGAATTCAGCGCGCTTTAATGGCGGCGGCATTTTACACGATGGCTTCGGCAAGGTGATGACTGTGAGCCAGAGTACAATCTCTGGAAATTCGGCCTTTGGCGGCGGTATTAACATCGGCTTCGGTACCGTGAATCTCACCAATTCCATCGTTGCGGGTAATAGTGGCGGCGACATTGTTGGCGCTTTCTCTGGTAGCAACAACCTCACGAATGGCAATCCACTCCTCGCACCGCTCGGCAACTACGGCGGACCCACGCCCACCATGCCGCCCTTGCCCGGCTCACCCGCCGTTGACGGCTGCACCAACAGCACGGGCTTCGCCACGGATCAACGCGGACAGCCACGCATCGTGGGTGCGTTCGCGGACATCGGCGCGGTGGAAGGCGTGTTCAATCCGAGCTTCCCGTTAATCAACCCGGTGGTCTTGGTCAATGGCGCGTTCCAGTTCAGCTTCGCGAACTTGGCGGGCGCGAGCTTCACCGTCTTCGCCAGCACGAACGTGGCGTTGCCGTTCAACGCGTGGCAGAACCTCGGCACCGCCGTGGAAATCCCCACCAGCAGCGGCCAATACCAATTCACCGACCCGCAAGCCACGAACTACACCGAGCGTTACTACCGCATGAGTTCCTTGTAAAATTGACGACGTAAGGAGTCGAAGTCGGCAGTAAGCGGCGAGTGATAACCTGTGGGAAAACACTCCTGACGTAGTGCGCTACAACTCGATGCGCTACAACTTGAATTCGCTCCTTGCCGACTCCTTACGTCGTCGCCTACAAGTTTTGATGCCGCCTCAATCTTTCTTGATCGCCCACTCCGCCGCGACCAACGCCTTGTAGCCGCCGATCAGCGACGTGACGTTACGGTAACCCATCTTTTGCGCGGCATCGCACGAGAGCGCAGAGCGAAAGCCGCCGCCGCAATACAGGATGATCTCCGCGTTCTTGTCGGGATAAAGTTTCTCCAGATCGCGCTCAAGGATTCCCTTGCCGAGATGCACGGCTTGCGCGGCGTGACCCGCGTTCCACTCGTTGTCCTCGCGCACGTCCATGAGAATGGCTTTGGGGTTGGATGAGAGTCGGGCGCGGGCTTCGGCCACGCTGACTTCTGTGACGCGTTGCTTGGCGTCGTTGACGAGAGCAAGAAATCCAGGTGAATGATCCATGCGGAAAAATTAAACCTGGCGATGAAGGCGGCAAAGCAATTTATTGTAGTCCCTCAGTCGGGGCGATGTGGAAGAACTAGAACGGGAGAAACGCAGAGACGCTGAGAACGCGGAGTTTCGCAGAGTAAAAGCAACCATGGACAAAACACCGTTCAGTGTCTGTGTTCCGAACGCCGAATAGAAATTCTCTGCGGTTCTCTGCGTCCTTTGCGCCTCTGCGTTTTTCCGGCGTTCCCAAATGCATGTTATCAAGTCAGAGAGCTTCGTTCTCGCAAATCTTTCGCGGGTTGGTCACACTCCGACGCATGTCTTGGTTGCAAGGGCTGGATGAAAGCCTGTTCCGATTTATCAATCACACGTTGAGCAATCCCTTGTTCGACGTGCTCATGCCGTGGTTGAGTGGTAGCCGCATTTTTATCCCGATTGGAATCCTTGCCGCCGCGTTCTTCATCTGGCGCGGCAAGGGCAGGGCGGTGTTGTTCCTACTTCTGCTCGGCATCGCGGTCGGCGTGACGGATGGATTGGTTTGCAAACCACTCAAGGAGGCCATCGGTCGCCTGCGTCCGTGCGCGGCTCTGGAGAACGTGCATCTGCTCGTGGGCTGCGGCGCGAATGGCTCAATGCCGTCGTCGCACGCGGGCAACATGTTCGCAGCGGCGATGGTGGCGTTTCTGTTTTATCGGCGAAGCGCGTGGGTGATGTTTCCGCTCGCAGCAGCGGTGGGTTTTTCCAGGATTGCCAACGGTGTCCATTATCCGAGCGATGTCGTGATCGGCGCGATTCTCGGAGCAGGCACGGGTTTCGCCGTGGTGTTTATTTTGAACGGACTTTGGCGATTCGTGGGCGCGAAATGGTTTCCGCTCTGGCACTCGCAATTGCCATCACTCGTGCCGGGCAGCGGTGTCTCTCAACCCTCAACCCTCAACCCTCAACCTAACGAAAACACCCACTGGTTTCGCGCAGGCTGTATTCTGATCGTGTTCGTCACGCTCGCGCGCTGGCTTTATCTGGCGAGCGGCACGATTGAGTTGAGCGAGGACGAGGCGTATCAATGGGTCTGGTCGAAGCATCTCGCGTGGTCGTATTACAGCAAGCCGCCGATGATTGCGCTCACGCAATTCGTCAGCACCAGCCTCTGGGGTGATACGGCGTTCGGTGTGCGTTTCTTCTCGCCGTTGATCGCCGCAACTCTGGGTTTTCTTCTGTTGCGATTTATCACGCGCGAGGTGAACGGTCGCGCGGGCTTCTTTCTTGTGTTGATCGTCACAGCGACTCCATTGCTCTCAGTGGGGTCAACACTGCTGACGGTTGATCCGCTGACGGTGTTGTTCTGGACAGCGACAATGCTGGCGGGATGGAAAGCGGTGCAGGACAACTCGCGCACGAGCGATTGGCTGTGGACAGGACTGTGGATGGGGTTGGGGTTTCTGAGCAAGTATTCCTCGCCGCTGATGTGGATGTGCTGGGCGGTGTTCTTCATCGTGTGGCCGCCGGCGCGGAAACATTTGCGCACGCGCGGGCCGTGGCTGGCGTTGCTGGTGAATTTGCTCTGCACGTTGCCGGTGCTGATTTGGAACATGCAGAACGGCTGGATCTCGCTCAAGCACGTCGCGCGGCACACCGGCGTGGGCAAAGCACCTGCGACGTTGTCCAAACATCTCTCGTGGCTCGGAGAATTTCTCGGTGCTGAGATTTTTTTGCTTAACCCGATCTTCTTCTTTGCAACCGCCATCGCACTCGTTGCGGTCTGGCGGATGGCGAAGCGCGATGCACGACTGGTGTTCCTGTTCTGCATGGGCGTGCCGGTTTTCATCCTCTACATTTTTCTCTCACTGCGTTCGCGTGTGCAACCGAACTGGGTCGCGCCTTCGGTGCTGCCGATGTTCGCAGTGATGGTGATCTATTGGGACGCGCGGCTGCGAGCGGGGGCAAGTCGCGTGAAGTGGTGGCTGACAGCGGGGTTGTTGATTGGATTTGTCTTTGTGGCTGTGATGAAGGAATCGCGCTTGATCGAACGGCTCACAGGACGCGCGTTGCCAGCCAGGGTTGATCCGTTGAGGCGTGTCAGGGCGCACTCTGAACTGGCGCGAGTGGTGGATGAAGCGCGGCAGAATTTGGCGAAG
>JANNAO010000488.1:0-8312 GCA_031384405.1 Verrucomicrobiota bacterium
CGTCCTCGACCAGCCGCAGCAGGTTGGAAAGCACTGGAGTCTCCAGCAAATCCAAAGTCCCAGCGTTATCACATTGCTGCGGCTGGTCTTCGACACAGCCGCGCTCCAGGGCAGTGTCAAGATGCGCCCGCCGTGACTGAAAGTGGCAGCGCAGGTTCGGCTTCTTAATCGGACTTCTCATTTCGCCTCGAGCGCGGTCTTGATGACCTGGGAGATGTGGCTTACGAAGTGAACCTTGATCTTCGCGCGCACTTCGGCGGGGACTTCGAGCCAGTCCGGTTTGTTCTGTTCGGGCAGGATGACGTTCTTCACGCCAAACCGGACGGCGGCGAGAACTTTTTCCTTCACGCCGCCCACGCGCATGACACGCCCGCGCAAACTGATCTCTCCGGTCATCGCGGTGTCCGAGCGGACGCGACGATTCGTAAGCATGGAAGCGAGCGCGGCAACAATCGCCACGCCTGCACTGGGCCCGTCCTTGGGCGTCGCGCCCGCCGGAACGTGGATGTGGATGTCGTGCTTGGATGCGTCCTTGAGATCAAGGCCGAGTTTGTCTGCCTGGCTGCGCAGATAACTGAATGCGGTCTGCGCGCTTTCCTTCATCACTTCACCCAGCGAGCCGGTGAGCAGGAATCCGCCTTTGCCTGCCATGCGCGAGACTTCGATGAACAACACTTCGCCGCCCACAGGAGTCCAGGCGAGTCCGGTGGCGATTCCGTATTCGGAAATCTTTTCCGCAGTCTCCGCGACGAAGAGCGCGTGGCCGAGTTCGGCTTTGAGCGCGCCGGGTTCGAGCTTGATGGCTTTGACGTGACTGTTGTTGCTGCCGAGTTTGCGGGCGGCTTTGCGGGCGAGTGCGGCGATGTTGCGTTCGAGTTGGCGAACGCCGGCTTCGCGCGTGTATTCCTGGATCAAACGGCGGAGCGTCGGGTCGGGCAGGGAAAGCTCGGTCTTGCTCAAACCGTGTTCCTCCAACTGGCGCGGCACGAGATAACGGCGCGCGATCTGGAGCTTCTCGGATTCCGTGTAGCTCGGAAGCTCGATGACTTCGAGCCGGTCACGCAATGCGGCATGCACCGGTTCAAGCCAGTTCGCAGTGGCAATGAACAACACGCGGGACAGATCGAACGGCATGTCCAGATAATGATCCGTGAACGTGCTGTTCTGAGCCGGGTCGAGCACTTCAAGCAACGCGGACGCGGGATCGCCACGGAAATCCGAACCGATCTTGTCCAACTCATCGAGCAGGATGACGGGGTTGTTGCTCTCGATGCGGCGAAGCGTTTGCAGGATGCGACCCGGCATCGCGCCGACGTAAGTTCTGCGATGTCCACGAATCTCCGCTTCATCGCGCAGACCGCCGAGGGCGATGCGGGCGAACTTGCGTCCGAGCGCGTCAGCCACGCTTTTGCCCAGCGACGTTTTGCCCACGCCGGGCGGACCGACGAGGCAGAGGATCGGGCCTTTGAGAACTTTCTTGCGTTTGATGACGGCGAGAAATTCGATGAGCCGGTCTTTGACCTTCTCCAATCCGAAATGTTGTTTGTTGAGAATCTTCTCGGCGGCGGCCAGATCAATCTTGTCGTCCGTGGATTTTTCCCACGGCAGATTAAGAATCCAATCGAGGTAATTTCGCGCGACGGGATATTCGGCGGCGGCGGGCTGAATCAGTTGAAGCCGATCTAGTTCTTGAGTGGCGACTTTTTTGACTTCAACGGGTAGCGGCGTCTTCTCCACTTTTTCGCGAAGAGTTTTTATCTCGTTGGAATTGGATTCGCCTTCGCCGAGTTCGCGTTGGATGGCGCGCAACTGTTCGCGCAGGAAAAAATCACGCTGGGTCTTGGCGATGGAACTGGCGACATCGGTTTGAATCTTGGAACTGAGCGTCAACACTTCATGCTCGCGATTGAGCATGGGCAGCAGCTTGGTGAGGCGATCTTTGACGGACGACGTAGCCAACAATTCCTGACGGTCTTCGAGCGAGAGATTCAGGTTCGCGGCGATGAGATCGGCGAAGTGTCCAGGGTCTTCGGCATTGAGCGCGGCCACCTTCACCTGCTCGGCGAGCGCGGGGGAGAGTTTGACGATCTCCTGGAACTGCGATTGCGCTGAACGCATCATCGCGGAGACTTCGATGGAATTATCCCGTTCGTCCCGCAGCAACTCGAACTTCGCGCGCAGATACGGATCGGTGGTGGCGTAACTTTTGACCTGGATACGCCACAAACCTTCCACGAGGACGCGCGCGGTGTTATCCGGGAACTTCACCATCTTGGCCAGACGCACGACACAGCCGACATCATAAAGGTCTTCCGGCGCGGGATCGGGAACTTCGGCGCGACGTTGCAGGATGGTTCCCATCAAACGATCTCCCGCCACCGCTTCATCAATCAGCTTGATGCTCGGCCCGGTCTCAACGAGCAATGGAGCGACCGCGCCGGGAAAAATCACGATGTCCGACAAGCCGAGAATGGGCAACGTGTCCGGCAGCGAACGTGACGAGATGCGTGAGGGTTCATCGGGATTTCCCGTAGTCCCCATGATGCTGATAAATTCTGTATCGGACGGAGTCATCTTCGCTTTGGTAATTACCTACTGGTTGGAGTCGTCACCCGGAAAAAGGTTCACACAAATCTATTGCCCATCTGAGATGGGGAGTTTGGTGCTTTTCGGGTGAGGTGCCGGAGTAACGGGTGGCACTTCGATTCTAAGAAAACCGTTCAAGTAAGACGCTTTGGCCTGGCCGAGGTCGTAACCGTGGGGCAATTCCAGAATACTCTCGAAGGGGCCGTAGTTGATCTCCATCACCAGAAAACTCGCCTTCGGCGCGCGGCAGGTATCAGGACGATCCCCGCTGATGCGGAGACGATTTCCCTCCACGGTGATCTCCAGATTTTCACTCCGCATCCCGGCGAGTTCCACCTTGATGATGAGTCCTGAGTCTGTGGAATAAACGTCCGTGTTGGGCACCCAGTGACCATTCGCGGCGGAATCGCGCCCGCCCATCGCGGAGGCGCGTGTGACGAATTGTGTGGAAGAGCTGACTTTGGTGACGGCCATGCGAAGTGAAACTATCGCAGCGTTCCGACCCGCGCAAGCGCGACGTCAGTTCTTTTTCATTTCGGCGGAGACGTGGTTTCTTGCCCTTACAGCCGTCCGTTATCTATCAACCGCGTTTTGCCGACGAAGACCGCCAGTGCCATGTGAGAGCCGCGCGTCACTTGCGTTTGTGGCAACAGCGTTCCGGGATCGAAGAATTCCACGTAGTCCAATCTCGCGTCTGGCGCGGCACTCACGAGATCGGCGACTTCACGGTTGAGACGCGCTGCTGAAATCGGTTTTGTCGCAGCTTTCACCAAGGCACGGACGCTTTTGATCGCGCGGGAAAGCACCTCGGCCTGTGGACGCAAATCGCCGACGAGATATTTGTTGCGCGAACTCATCGCCACGCCATCGGCTTCGCGCACCGTCGGGGCGATGATGATTTTCACCGGGAAATTCAAGTCGCTCACCATGCGTTTGATGATGGCGGCTTGTTGCCAGTCTTTCGCACCGAACACGGCCACACTCGGCAGCACGATGTTGAACAGCTTGGCCACCACCGTGGTGACGCCGCGAAAGTGAGTGGGCCGCGACGCCCCTTCCATGCGACCCGCGAGAGTTTCCTCCACGACGTAGGTGCTGAAATCGCCCGTCGCTTTGCCCGGATACATTTCTGCGTCCGACGGCACGAACACCACATCCACGCCAAGCGTGCGGCAGTGAGCGAGATCACGTTTCAAATCGCGCGGGTAGCGGGACAAATCTTCCGTGGGCGCGAATTGCGTGGGGTTGACGTAAATGCTGACGACGACTTTGCCAGAGTTGCCGACGCGTTTTCGGGCTTCACGCACGAGGCTGAGATGTCCCTCGTGCAAATAACCCATCGTGGGCACGAAACCGATCTGCGCGCCGCGCCGCCGCCACTGGCGGGCGAGGCGTTGCATGGCGGAGATGGAGCGGACGACTAACATCGGTTGTTAAAAATAGGAATCAGCCCGGACTCTTTATAAGGAAACCAAGAAGCCAAGAATCTAAACCGGAAATTCATGGTTTCCTGGCTTCCTTATTCAATTGGTTTCAACTCCCGCGCGTGCGGTTCACTCGAAGTCGTACACAAGCACCTTCTTGCAGACGCGCTTGAAACATTTCTCGATGAACTCGACGTGCAGCGGATGCACCTGATAATCGACCTCCGCCTGCTTCGTCGGGAAAACGAGAATGAGCGCGACCTGATAGGTTTGATCCACCACGGGGCGATGGCTGCCGACCATTTTGCCGACGTGAAAGCTCAACACACCGGGGATGGGTTTGAGATATTGGTTGGCGCCGGCGATCAGCTCATCCGCCGCATTGGGTTGCGCCGGATCCGTCCAGAAGATGACAACGTGTGAAAACATGCGGTCTGGATTGTCACCACAGAATTTGGTTGCGCAAGCGGAAATTCCAACGCTGCACTTCAGCGACATTCATCCACCCGCTTTTTGGTGAATGACAAAAACGTCTGTCGTGGTGCGATCAAAACCGGAACATCCTCCGGTCACATTACCAATCGGAACACGGATTCCGGTTTTGATCGCACACAGAATTCCGGTTTTGAAAGTTACACGACAGCGTCGCACAATGAACTTGAATCATCCGGCAGACAGTTCAACCTCACTCTCGACACTCAACACCCCGTGAACGAGACACATTCTCAAATCCAAGATCACAACGAAATCCTCCTTCGCAAGCTGGAGGAAAAGGCGGCGCAGTTGGAACAAGCCAACCGCGAACTGGCGACGCGTGAAGCCCATCTTCGCGCCATCTTTGATAACGAGCCGGAATGTGTGAAACTCTTGGCCGCCGACGGGGCGTTGTTGGAAATGAACCCCGCCGGTCTGCGGATGATCGAGGCGGACTCGTTTCAACAGGTCGGGAGTCACTGTGTCTTTCCGCTCATTGTTGAGGAGCATCGCAAGCTGTTTGTGGACTTGACGAAGAAGATTTTCTCCGGCGGATCGGGCACGCTCGAATTTCAGATTGTCGGACTCAAAGGCGGACGACGCTGGCTCGAAACCCACGCGAGTCCGTTGCGTGATGAGTCGGGCAAAATCACCGCGCTGCTGGGCATCACCCGGGACATCACCGAGCGCAAACACAATGAGACGATGTTGAGGTGCCAGAAGCAGGTGCTCGAACTGATCACGCTGGGCGCACCGTTGCCGGAAATTCTCGCCTCTCTCGTACGTGGGATTGAAGCCCATTCCGCCGAGATGCTCTGTACCATTCTGCTGCTCGATTCCGATGGCGTGCATTTGCATCATGGGGCTGCGCCAAGTTTGCCGGAGGAATTCACCCGCGCGATTGACGGCCAACCCATCGGCGCGCGTGCCGGGTCATGCGGCACGGCGGCGTTCCGGCGTACACCCGTCATCGTGGAGGACATCGCCACCGATCCATTGTGGGAAAACTATCGTGCTGTCGCATTGCCGCACGGTCTGCGCGCCTGCTGGTCCACGCCCATCTTCGACGCGCAACAGCGGGTGCTGGGCACATTCGCCATTTATTACCGGAAGCCGGGATCGCCCACCGCTCTGCATCGGCAGTGCATTGATCAGGCCACAGATATGGCTGCCATTGCCATCAACCACACAGGTGCTGAAACCGCGTTGCGGTTGAGCGAAAGTCGCCACCGCCGGCTGCTTGAGTCGAACATCATCGGCGTGATGATCGCGGACATACACGGTGGCATCAGCGAGGCCAACGACCTTTTTCTCCGCATGGTCGGATACACCTGTGAGGAATTAAAAGCGGGACTCGTGCGTTGGGATACGATGACGCCGCCGGAATGGCGCGCGGTGGATGAACACATTGTGCGAGAACTCAAAACGTCGGGAGTCTGCCAGCCAGTCGAGAAGGAATACGTGCGAAAGGACGGCACACGCCTGCCCATCCTCGCCTCCGTTGCGATGTTGGAAGGCACGACTGGGGACGCCATCTGCCTGATTGCAGACATGACGGAGCGCAAGCGTGCCGAGAAGGAAATCCGCACGCAACTCGACGAGTTGCGCCGCTGGCAGAGCGTGACAATGGGCCGCGAGAACCGGGTGTTGGAACTCAAGCGCGAGGTCAATGAACTGCACAAGCGGCTTGGTGAACCCGTCCAGTACGCGACTCAAACCTTCGAGAAGGATGCGGGACAACTTTGACCCAAAGACTGCTGTGCGAGAAACGCCGAACAAGATGAATGCGGAGGAAGGGGGTCAGTGCCCCGGGAAGACCATTACGCCTTTGTGCCTGCCACGCCACTTCGACGCCCGTTGGTTTATGGAGGTAATCGCGCTGGCGGCGATTTATTTTTTGACCGCGCGGCTGGGCTTGCTGCTGGCTGTTCCTGACGGACACGTCACACCGGTGTGGCCGCCTTCGGGCATTGCGCTGGCAGTAATACTTTTGCGCGGACGTCATGTGTGGCCGGGCATCTGGCTGGGATCGTTCACCGCAAACCTCTGGGATTTCTACGGCAGCCCATCAAGCGCGGCGACGGAGATAGCCGCGTCTGTGACAATCGGAGTCGGCGCAAGTCTCGCAGCGTTGGCGGGCGCGTTGCTGCTGCGGCGGTTCGTGGGCGGGCGCAATCCGCTGGGACGAGTGCGGGATGTGTGCGCGTTCATGGCCCTGGGCGGCGTGGTGAGTTGTCTGATCAGCGCCACGATCGGGATGACGACGCTGTGTCTGACTGGCTTCGCGCCGTGGTCGGGCTTTGGACAGACGTGGCTGACGTGGTGGCTGGGAGACACGGCGGGTGTGTTTATCGTGGCTCCGTTGGGGTTGGTTTGGCGCGGCGCGGGTTGGCTGAAGTCGGCGGCACGCCATGTGGAATTGTTCGCCTGTTTCGGTTCGTTGTTCGCTGTCACCTATTATGTCTTTATCGGGAACACGACCATTTTGTTCACGGGCAGGCCGCTGACGTTTCTATTGATTCCGTTTCTTGTCTGGCCCGCCGTGCGATTTGGGCAGCGCGGCGCGGCCTCGGCGTCGGGGCTGATTGCGTTGTTGGCGGTGTGGGGCACGATTCACAACGCGGGACCATTCAATCTCGGATCGCGTAATGAGGCGCTGCTGTTGTTGGAATTGTTCCTAGGAGTGGTGGTGCTGACGGCATTGTGCATGGCCGCGATGGTCACGGAGCGCGATCAGGCCGAGGCCGCGCAAAAGCGGGCGGTGGTGGAGTTGGAGTCGCGAGTGTCGGAACGCACTGTCGCATTGACGCGCAGTGAGGTTCAGGCGCGCCAACATCTGGCGGAAGCGGAACGGGCGCGGGCTGCGCTGTTGAGCATTCTGGAAGATGAGCGGGCCACGGAGGAGGCGCGGGAACAGGCACTCTCCCTGACTCGAGCCACGCTCGAATCCACTGCCGACGGGATTTTGGTGGTGAACCTCGAAGGGAAGATCGAGATTTTTAATCACGTCTTTGTCAAGATGTGGCGACTGCCAGACGATGTGTTGGCCGCCCGGGACGACGCCCGCGCTCTGCAATGCGTGCTGGATCAAATCAATGAGCCGCAACAATTCATGGAGAAGGTCACGTATCTCTACGCCCACAAAGAGGAGGAGAGTTACGACACTCTGCTGTTTAAGGACGGGCGCGTCTTCGACCGTTTCTCCCGCCCGCAGTTCATCGGCGGACTTGTGGTCGGTCGGGTTTGGAGCTTTCGCGACATCACGGAGCGAACGAAGGCCGAGCAACGGCTCGCGGCCTTTGCCACTTTGGGCAGGAGGTTGAATGCCGTGCCTGACGCACAGGCCGCCGCCCACATCATTGCGAACCTCGCCGACGAACTCTTCGGCTGGGATGCGTGCAAGCTGGATCTTTACGATGTGCAGACCGACAGTTGCCAATCGCTCCTGACGATAGATATCGTTGATGGGCGGCGACAGGATGTATCTCCCGCCTACTCAGGTGAGTCTCCCTCGCCCCGGATGCGACGGGTGATGCAAGACGGCCCGATGCTGATCCTGCGGGAGAACCCGCTAGCAGAGGTGAATAACATCTGGCCGTTTGGGGACTTAAACCGGCCCTCTGCCTCCATCCTGTTCGTGCCTGTGACGGAAGGTCAGAAGGTCATCGGTGCTCTCTCCATCCAAAGCTACAAACTGAACGCTTACACGCAGGAGGATCTCGATGCGCTTCAAGACCTGACCGATCACTGCGCCGGGGCGTTGGAGCGACTGCGCGGGCGGGACGCATTACGCGCGAGCGAAACTCGCTTCCGGACGATCTTTGAGCA
>JANNAO010000514.1:0-8329 GCA_031384405.1 Verrucomicrobiota bacterium
CACGCGCGAGGGCGGGGCGGATGACTTCGCGCACGAGTTGAGCGCGGCTGGCGTTCATCAAAAGCAACTCTGCCTCCGAGGTCATCGCCGTATTCGAGAGACTGTGTTTGAGCGTGTGACGAATCTCCTCGCCGATGGGCGTGCCGCCGGGTTCACGGAACAATTTTACCGTGTGACCCCACTCGCGCAGCTTCTCCACAAGCAACGGGACTTGCGTGCTTTTGCCGCTGCCTTCGTTGCCTTCGAATGTGATGAATAGTCCGTTCACGCGATCAAATCTTTTTTAACTTCGGACCTTTGGGTGAATCTTCCACGATCCAGCCCTTGGCTTTCAACTCGTCGCGGATTTCATCACTGCGTTTGAAGTCTTTGGCTTTGCGTGCGGCTTGGCGGGCTTCAAGCAGGGCAAGGATTTCTCGGGGAATGGTTTCTCCAACAACTGTTGCAACCTCAGTCTGCGCCGACTGTTTGGAAAGCGTTACTGGATTGCCCGTCACGGTAAAAATCCCAGGCTCGACAAGCAGTGTGTATTGCCTCGGTTTGCTAACCCCTAAAACTTTATCAACTTGTCCCCACTCAGCCAACGCTGACGCAGCGGTCTCTGGCGTCATCGTGTTTGCAGCCAACGTTCGATTCGTCGCGCGCACCCAATCAAACACTACAGCCCACGCAGCGGAGACGTTCAGATCGTTGTCGAGTGCGGCGGTGAAGTTCGTGACAAGCTGGCTGCTGCCGCCTGAAGGCGGCGTTCCGGCGGCGATTTCGCGGAGCTTGCTGACACATTCGTCAATGCGGGACAACGCGCTCTTGGCTCCAGCTAATCCATCTAGCGTGAAGTTGAACGTATCGCGATAATGCGCGGAAAGGAGGAGGTAGCGGACTTCACGCCCGGTGAAACCTTTTGCCAGTAGATCGCGGAGCGTGAAGAAGTTTCCGAGGCTCTTGCTCATCTTCTTGCCTTCGACGAGCAGGAATGCGCCGTGCAGCCAGTATTTCACGAACGGTTTGCCGGTCGCGCCTTCGCTTTGGGCGATTTCGTCTTCGTGATGCGGGAACTTCAAATCCTCGCCGCCGAGGTGCAGGTCAAAACTTGTGCCAAGCACCTTCATGCTCATGGCGGAACACTCGATGTGCCAACCGGGGCGACCTTCGCCCCACGGGCTGGGCCAGAAAACGTCGCCGTCATCGGGCACGCGCGATTTCCAGAGCGCGAAGTCGGCGAGGGATTCCTTCTCGTATTCGTCAGAGGCGACGCGTTCACCGGTGCGCATCTCATCGAAGTTCAATTTCACGAGCTGGCCGTAGTTGCAACCGCAGCCGCGATATTTCTCGATGCTAAAATAGACCGAACCATCCGCCGCTTGGTAGGCGATGCCGCGCGCGATGAGTTTCTCGATGAGCGAAACGATGTCGGCAATGTATTCCGTGGCACGCGGCGTGACGTTCGGCAAATGGCAGCCGAGTGCCTTCATGTCGTCGAAGAAGGCAGTTTCGTATTGGCTGGTGAACTCGCGCAGGGTGGTCTTGGTTTCGCGGACGCGGCGGATGATCTTGTCCTCCACGTCGGTGATGTTCATGACGTGATTCACGTCGTAGCCGCGAAACGTCAGGTAGCGGCGGACGAGATCGCCGAAGACGAACGTGCGCCAGTTGCCGATGTGCGCGAAGTCATAGACGGTCGGCCCGCAGCAATACATGCCGACCTTCTTCGAGTTGGCATCCAGCGGCACGAACTCCTGGACGGAGTGCGAAAGTGTGTTAAAAAAACTGAGACCCATTTTTGTCGCCCGGAGGTTACGGGAAGAGCCGGGAAAACAAAGTGGAAAAACTGTGGATGAGGTTCTCTGTTGTTATTCGTGAGGTTTCGGAGCAAAAGTCAGCGATTTGTGATGGATGGAGTTGTGGGATCAAAGCACCAAGCACCAACATCCAAGCTCCAGAGAAACACCAAGCGCCAAATCTCAAACGCGTGCTGATTTGCGTCAGCATCAGAAGAATGGATCGTTTATCAGGCCAGCAGCAGCATGCGCGGATGGCCGTAGCGGAGGTTGATGTTTGGAGCTTCTCTGGAGCTTGGTGCTTGGATGTTGGAGCTTTCGCGCAGCGTCAGCCGCGCTCTCTTTCACTTGCGCCAGTGCTGTATCTGTTTCTGCTCGATGAGTTGAAGCTCGCGTTTGAGGTGCGACAGCGTTCGGAGGTTTGTGGCCACGTAGAGCGACATCATGCCCATGATGGCGACAACTCCGATGACCATGAACCCATTGTTACAGCGCGGGAATGGTGAATTGGTTTTCATGGTGCGATTGATTCCTGAACGGCGGTGAACGTGAACAAGGGTTGGACGCGTGCGGGTTTGCGGAGCGGTCTTAGTTCAATCTCCCATCGCATTGCCGCTACGCCGTGTTGTTGTTCTGGTCGCATCTGAGAGTTGCTTATATTTGTCAGCACGCTTGTCCACGGCGCATCTGCGGATGCGCGCCGGAGGATTTGGTTTTCGTCAAAACGATAATCAACAACTCCATTCTTGTGAGGGATATGAAGTGTTTGATCTGCCTCGTCGAGCGTTAGTTGACGGACGGCCTTGCGGATGTCTGCGCGCCACAACTCACCCGTGTGAAGCACGCGTGTGATGTCGTCAGCATTACGACGTAGTGCGCGCATGTGATCGTAACAGCGGTAGAAGGCGATTGAGGCCACGGTTAGGATGGTGGTCATCACACCTATATAGACGAGGCACTCGATGAGCGTGGCAGCGTGACAGCGCGAGTGAGAGTTGGGATTGATGGTGAGTAATTTCATTTCAATACCGCCTCCCGGACGACGGGGCTTCCGTGTGATGTTTCCGCAGGCAACCACTCCACGCGCGCTTGTTTATCAGTGAGCGTGAGTCGCAATTCGCCCGGCGGCACATTTGTGGCGGAGCGGGCGGTGGTGGTGAGGGTATGAACGCCGTTGGTGAACTGTCGCCAACCACCTGCGCGGATGATTTCCATTTCGCCATCCACGACTTCGATGGCCACCGAGCGTTCGTAGCAGCGGCGCAGGTATTTATTTTCCTGAGCGAACGAATAAGCGAGCGGCAGGATGGCGATGCTGACGATGGCGAGAGCAATCATCGCTTCGGTCATCAAGAGGCCGCTGCGGTGTGAGGCTTTGGGGCGATTGGTATTTCTCATCACCATAAAACTCCTGCGTCAATGATCGCGATGAGCGAGCCGAACGTCGTCACCACGATCAGGCCCACGAAGATTCCATTCAACACCACGAGTGCGCTGGTCAACGTGAGCGCGGCGGCTTGTTCCTGTTGAAACGCTTTTGCGTCGAGAGATTCGCACCAGCCATTCAACGCGCGCAGGAAGCCGTCCTTCGCGTGAACGGCATTGGTGAGTCGCCAGCGGAATTCTCCAGAGTCGTCGAGTGCTTGAACTGCTTCGGTTAGGCGTTGGCCGCCGCGCAGGTTCGCGATGACGATTTCGGCGCGGTGACTGAACGCGCGGTTCGCGGCACAATCCGCTGCGAGTTTTACGGCGTCGCTCTCCGGCACGCGGGCGTCGAGCAGTGTGGCGAGCATAGTGCAGAAATCGCGTTGCATCCGGCGGCGTTTCCACGGCGTGCGACTGGCGAACCAATCCACGATCGGCCCGAACCAGTTGCGCATGAAATGACCTTCGCCATGAATCAACAGCGTAGCGATGATGCCGAGCAGCACGAGGAGTTGGGCGCAGACGAGAGGTTTTCCGTATTCACGCAGGAGGGCGAGACCCAGCGGCAGTTCGCCGGTCATGCCATACATGATCTCGACAAACTTCGGCAAAACGATGATCCAGAGGAACACGAACATCCAGATGGACACGAAAATGGAAACGATGCCATACCAACCGAACGATTGAACGTCGCTGCGCGTCTCGGAGCGTTTATCGCCAGCAAGTCTGCGACACGCGGGCAGCACTTTGCGGAGATCACCGATGCGTTCACCAGCGCGCAGCATGGCGACGATCTTGACGGGGAGCAGGCCGGGGATTTCAACGAGCGCATCGCCGAGGCGTTGGCCGGAGCGAAGTTTCGTGGCGAGTCGCTGGAAGAGCGAGGAAGGCGCGAGTTCTCGTTTCTCGATGATTGAGACGAGGGTTTCCTCAATGGGCGCGCCACATTCGAGGATCGTGTCGAGCAGATCAATGAACAGGCCGGAGGTTTCCTGACGACGCAACCGTTTGCCAACGGTCTTATCCAGCAACAGAAGCAGAATCATCGCGGGCACCAGCCAGCAAATGATCCAGAACGTGAGGACGAACAACCCGTTCACGATGGTGTCGAAAAACTCAGTCATGGCGAAGAAGGAGTTGGGTTCAAATAGTTTCTCCGAACGCTCGCCCTCACCCCGGCCCTCTCCCCCGAGGAGAGGGAGAATCCTGAGCCGTTGCTCTCAAAAACATGAGTGCGGATTGGTCGAACTACCTCCGAATCGTGGAGGAGCGTCTTGTCTGTTTCCCCTCTCCTGGGGGAGAGGGAAAGGGTGAGGGCGGGCAACAAACAAATCTGCCCAGGTGGTTTACTTCGATCAGCGACAACAATCATTTTATTTGTGGTCAACATAGCGAGTCCTTTCATTCTCCGAAACTCATCAGGTTTCTCAGGAATGGCACGATGGAACTGACAGCCATGTAACCTTGCGCGGCGATCATCAGGCCCAGCACGATGATGGCCGCAGGCAACACGGCGTAGAGCAACGTCTCGGTGTGGCGTTGGAACTTGCCCTGATAGATGTCAGCGGCGCGTTTGAATCCAGCGACCATGTCTTCACCGGAGTTGGAAACCATCCAGATGAACAGGGCGGGGAACGCGCGGCTTTCGGTGGCGATCTCGGAAAACTTTCCGTTGCCCGCAGCGAGACGTTGCCGCCAGATGGCGATGTCTGCTCCGGCGGGCGTGCCGAGTTCAAGTTGTTCGAGCAAGGCCAGCGCGTCCCGGAGAGTGACGCCGCTTTTCAACATGATCCAGAGCGCGGAGGAGGTTTGCGCCACGGACGCATCGCGAAAAGCGGGCAATCGCACGCAGACTTTTGCCCGCAACCGCCGACTCAGGATGATTGCGAACACAACCGCCAACGCGATGGCGAACAACAGCGGCGGCGCCCAGAGTTGCGAGGCGAGACGCGTGAACAAGGGGATGCTGCTGTTGCCGAACAATCCGCCGCCCGTGTCGTACATCGCAGACATGCTGGGCCAGATGACGTGTCCCCAGAGTATCGAGATGACGAGCGACAGGCCGAACGCAGCGACCAACACGATGAGCGGATAGATGAGCAATCCTTTGAGGCGCGTGAGCGTGGCGTGTTGTCGCTGATAATAATCCGCCATGAGAATAAGCACGCCGGACAGATCGTTGCTTTGAACTCCGACGAGTATCATGCGCTTGTAAAACTCCGGCAAGGCGCGGGGCGCGAGAGCTTCGGCGAGAGGCGTGCCCTTCCGCAAATCGGCTTCGAGGAATTGCAGTTCGGCTTTCAGCGCGGCATCGCCCATCTCGGCGCTGAGGCGTTGCAACGCGCCTTCGAGCGGAAGGCCGTCGCGCAACATCGCAGCGAGCTGTTGGTTAAAGAATGCGAACTCGTCGGTTTTCATGATCGCGGCTTCTGATTCATCTATGCACAGTTGGACAAAGCCTGCCGGAAAAGCTCACACAAAAAATAATCATTCGCAACGAAGCTCGACATGCCAGTGTGTTTTACGATTTTAGGTCGGCTACGGAATTGACCCCAATTCTTTTTCTCCACACACTCCGTTAAATGCCAAGCGGCCAAAACGAAGCATGCTCTCGTGTTCTCATCGGCAAAGCACTGGAGTTCAGTGCTGCTGCGGAGCAGGCGGTGACTGCACTCCATGAAAAGATTTTTGACCCTCACCCACGGCTGCTGTTTCAATGACGCCTGCCGACACCACCATGCCCACGTCCTCTGACAGTAAATATCCCGCCCCGGTGCCCCAGCATCTCGTTCTCAAAGAGCAAGGCCTCGAGGAGGGCTTCATTGAAAAGCTCCGCAGCCTCAAATACGAATATCGTCCGGACATCCGCGATCGCGCCGCGTTGGAGAAAAACTTCCGCGAAAAATTCGAGGTCCTCAACCGCGTCACCCTCACCGAGGGCGAGTTCCCGCGTCTTCTCGAAGAGATCATCACGCCCGACGTCTTCACCGCCTCCCGCACCCTGCGTGAGCGCAATAGCTTCACGCGTGACGATGGCACGCCCCTGAACTTTACCTTGGTCAATATCAAGGACTGGTGCAAAAACTCCTTTGAGGTCGTCAACCAACTCCGCATCAACACGGACAACAGCCACCACCGTTACGATGTCATCCTGCTCATCAACGGCGTGCCCGTTGTGCAGATTGAGATGAAGACTCTCGGTATCACCCCGCGCCGGGCCATGGAGCAGATCGTCGATTACAAGAACGATCCCGGCAACGGCTACACCCGCACCCTCCTTTGCTTCCTGCAGCTCTTCATTGTCAGCAACCGCAGTGATACCTGGTATTTCGCGAACAACAACGCCCGCCACTTCGCCTTCAACGCCGAGGAGCGCTTCCTGCCCGTCTATCAGTTCGCCAGCGAGGACAACAAAAAGATCACCCACCTCGACAGCTTCGCCGAGACCTTCCTCGTCAAATGCACCCTCGGCCAAACCATCAGCCGCTACATGGTGCTCATCGCCAGCGAGCAGAAGCTCATGATGATGCGCCCGTATCAGGTTTATGCGGTTAAGGCCATCGTGGACTGCATCCACCAGAACAGCGGTAACGGCTACATCTGGCACACCACCGGCAGCGGCAAGACGCTGACTTCCTTCAAGGCGTCCACCCTGCTCAAAGACAATCCCGACATCGAGAAATGCCTCTTCGTCGTGGACCGCAAGGACCTTGACCGCCAGACCCGCGAAGAGTTCAACAAATTTCAGGAAAACTGCGTCGAGGAAAACACCAACACCGGCGCCCTCGTCCGGCGTCTCCTTTCCGATGACTACGCGGACAAGGTCATCGTCACCACCATCCAAAAGCTCGGCCTCGCGCTGGATGAAACCAGCACGCGCAACAAGGAGCGGAAAAAGGACGGCAAGGCCACCTACAAGGAGCAGTTGGAGCCGCTGCGGGACAAGCGCATCGTCTTTATCTTCGACGAATGCCACCGCTCCCAGTTTGGCGAGAATCACAAGGCCATCAAAAAGTTCTTTCCCAAGGCCCAGTTGTTCGGCTTCACCGGCACGCCCATCTTCGAGGAAAATGCCAGCCGTGTGAAGATTGAGGATCAGCAGGCCTCGTTACAGACCACCAAAGAGCTTTTCCAGAAGCAACTCCACGCCTACACCATCACCCACGCCATCGAGGACGCCAACGTCCTGCGCTTCCACGTGGACTATTTCAAGCCCGAGGGCAAAAAGCTGCCCAAGCCCGGCGAGGCCATCGCGAAAAAAGCCGTCATCGAAGCCATCCTCGCGAAGCATGATGCCGCCACCGGCGGACGACGTTTCAATGCCCTGCTCGCCACGGGCTCCATCAATGACGCCATCGAATACCACCAGCTATTGGCCACCATTCAGCAGGAAAAGCAGAAGGCCGATCCCGATTTCCAACCGCTGAATATCGCCTGCGTCTTCTCGCCGCCAGCCGAGGGCAATGCCGATGTGAAGCAGATTCAGGAGGACCTGCCACAAGAATCACTCGAATACACCATCCAAGTTGGTGAAGATGCAGAAAAAAAGAAGAGAGAAATTGAGCGCAAAAAGGAAGCCCTCAAAGCCATCCTCGCCGACTACAACACCCGCTACGGCTCGAACCACACCATCGGCGAGTTCGATCTCTATTATCAGGATGTGCAGAAGCGCATCAAAGATCAGCAATGGCCCAATGCCGATTTCCCTCGGGCGCAAAAGATTGATATCACCATCGTGGTGGACATGCTCCTCACCGGCTTCGATTCCAAATACCTGAACACGCTCTACGTGGACAAGAACCTCAAGCATCACGGCTTGATCCAGGCCTTCTCCCGCACCAACCGCGTGCTCAACGGCACCAAGCCCTACGGCAACATCCTCGACTTCCGCCAGCAGCAGGAAGCCGTGGATGCCGCCATCGCCCTCTTCTCCGGGGAAAAGACCGGCCCGCAGGCCCGCGAAATTTGGCTCATGGACAAGGCTCCCGTGGTCATCAAGAAACTCGAAGACGCGGTGCAGAAACTGGACGCCTTCATGAAATCCCAGGGCCTCGACTGCGCCCCGGAGGCCGTGCCGAATCTCAAGGGCGACGAAGCCCGCGCCGCCTTCATCAATCACTTCAAGG